>NZ_JBFUGX010000046.1:0-11645 GCF_056402675.1 Polaromonas sp. P3_C2
CGGCATGACCACCGACGCCGCCGGCCGCCTGTGGATTGCCCATTGGGGCGGTGCCTGCATCAGCTGCCATGACCCGGTCACTGCACAGGAGCTGTGCCGCGTGCCGCTGCCGACAACCCACGTGACCACCTGCGCCATTGGCGGGCCGGACATGCGCACGCTTTTCATCAGCACGGCACGCACCGGGCTAACGCCCGCGCAGCTCGCAGACCAGCCGCTGGCCGGCGGCCTGTTCGCGGTGGCGATTGACAGTCCGGGTCTGCCTGCCGGTTTGTTCGGCGCCTGATATCACGAACAAAACACCATCTACCTGCCCTCACCGTGAAAGATCTTCAATGACCGATTCCGCACATCCTGTAGTCTGGCTGCGCCACGCCGGCCAACGCCTGGGACTGGTTCCCTCGCTCGGCGGCAGTGTGGCTGCCTGGCAGCTTGACCGTCCGCAAGGGCCGCTGGACCTCTGGCGGCCTTGGGACGGCAAAACGGACGATCTCTACCAGACCGCTTCGTTTGCCATGGTGCCGTGGTCCAACCGCATCAGCGGTGGCGGCTTCACGCATGAGGGGCAATTTCACGCCATGCGCCCGAATCGCGCGGGCGAGCCCTATCCCATTCATGGCGACGGCTGGCTGCAGCCGTGGCAGGTTTCGCAGCCGGCTGCCGACACCCTGGTGATGACGCTGGTGTCGTATGGGTTCGACGGCAACCCCTATGACTACGAAGCCGTGCAGACCTTCCGGCTGGTTGATGGTGGGCTGAACCAGAAGCTGCAGGTGCGTCACCTGGGCGTCAAGCCGCTGCCGTATGGTTTGGGCGTGCATCCCTGGTTTCCCCGCACCCCGCAAACACGGATTACCGCGCAGGTAGAGGGCCTCTGGCTCTGCGGTGACGATCCGCTGCCGGTTGCGCACACGACCGACTTTCCGGCAAGCTGGAACCTGAACGAAGGTGCGCCAGCCAACGGCCCGCTCATCGACAACGGCTACACAGGCTGGGGTGGCAAGGCCAGCATCGCATGGCCCGAGCTGGGCCTGCAGGTCACGGCCAGCATGCCGGACTTCGCGCGCGACGGCGGTGCTGCACAGCACTTCTGCCTGGTTTACCGGCCGCCGCAAGGCCCCGCGTTTTGTTTTGAGCCCATCACGCAGCCCATCGACGCCTTTCATCTGCCGGGGCAGCCAGGCCTGCGCGTGCTGGGGCCCGGGGAGCAGTTCTCGCTCAACATCCAGTGGCGCATCGAATCCACCGCCGCGCAGGGCTGAACGGCAATACAGGCTTAGACCGCGAACAGATGCTTAAACCAGGCCAGTCAGGCGGCGGGCTGCTTCGAGTACCGGTTTGACGTGGCGTTCTCTGTAACGGGTGTCGGGCATGGTCAGCGTCAGCGCGCCTGCCAGTGCGCCGCCAGCCCCAAACACCGGCGCTGAAATGCCTGCTACCTCGGCCAGGCGGTCACCCACGGCCGTGTAGTAACCCTGTTCGCGGATTCTGGCGTACAGCTGACGGTCTTTTGGGCCACCAGCCCTTACCCGTTCTGCGCCAAACGCTATCAAAATGCGAGCGCCCGTGCCGCGGTCGGCGGGTAGCAGGTCGCCGGCCTTGATGTGGTCGCGGATCGGATGCGGCGAGTCCACGCGGTACAGGCACAGGCGGGCCTCCCCCTGGCGCACATGGTAGGCCGCGCTCTCGCCAGTGGCTGCCACCAGTTCACGCAGCACCGGCAGCACCACGCGGTCCAGCGAAAACGAGGCGGCGTAAACACCGTGCAGGCGCGCCACCTCGGCGCCCAGTGCGTAGCGGCCGTCGCCGAGTTTCTGGACCAGCCTCGCATGCTCCAGCGAAGCCAGCAGCCGCAGCACCGTGCTCTTGTAAAGCTGCGTGCGCTCCGCCAACTCCCCCAGGCCCAGTGAGATGTCGCCCGCCCTGAAGGCTGACAGCAGCGACAGGGCGCGGTCCACTGCCGCGGCACCGCCGGGAGCGGCATGGGCGTCTGCAACGGATTCGGTCTGGGCTTTGCGCGGCATGGCTCGATCTCCTGGGCTTTCGTGCCGGTTGCCTGCTTGACAGTGCTTGCAACCTGCTTCATCATTCCATCAGAAAGAATATAGTTCTATCTTACAGAATACCAAAGACGATGCAAATCCCCCAGCCCTGCCAGGTGCTGATCAGTGAAGTCGGCCCGCGCGATGGCCTTCAAAGTGTCGCGCGCACCATGGCGACCGCCGACAAGTTGCGCTGGATCACAGCCCTGCACGCGGCCGGCCTGCGCGAAATCGAGGTGGGCTCGTTTGTTCCCGCCAAACTGCTGCCGCAAATGGCCGACGTGGCGGAAGTGGTGCGGCACGCGCTCACCTTGCCCGGCCTCACAGTGATGGCCCTGGTGCCCAACCGCCGCGGCGCTGAAGCCGCACTGCAGGCCGGCGTGCACAAGCTGACCATGCCGGTGTCGGCCAGCGCGGCGCATTCGCAGGCCAATGTGCGCAAGACGCGCGAAGAGATGGTCGAAGAAGTGCGGGCCATTGCCGGCCTGCGCCGTGAGCTTGCACCGCAGGTCAAGCTGGAGGCCGCCATCTCGACAGCGTTCGGCTGCACGCTGCAGGGCGTAGTGCCTGAAGACGATGTGATCCGGCTGGCCGCCCAATGCGTCGCTGCCGGTGCTGATGAGTCGGGTTTGTCGGACACGGTCGGTTATGCCAACCCCGCGCAGGTGCGCCGCCTCTTCAGGCGCCTGCGCGCCGAGCTTGGCAACAAGGCAGGCGCTGCGCATATGCACAACACGCGTGGCCTGGGCCTGGCCAACTGCCTGGCTGCGTATGAAGAGGGCGTGCGCACCTTCGATGCTTCGCTGGGCGGCCTGGGCGGCTGCCCCTATGCACCGGGCGCGTCGGGCAATGTGGTCACTGAAGACCTGGTTTTCATGTTTGAAGCCATGGGCGTTTCCACGGGTGTGGACCTTGCAAAACTGATGGCTGCGCGCGAGCCGCTCAAGGCCGGATTGCCGGGCGAACCGCTTTATGGCATGACGCCCGAAGCGGGCCTCCCCAAAGACTTTGTACAAGGACGTTTGCATGGCTGAAGCCAGCGTATCCGGCGAACAAGGCCTGCCCTATGCAGGCCTGCGAGTCGTCGAATTCACCCATATGGTCATGGGCCCGACCTGCGGCATGCTGCTGGCCGACCTGGGAGCCGAAGTCATCAAGGTCGAGCCGATCATGGGAGACAACACCCGCAAGCTGCTCGGCTCCGGTGCGGGATTTTTCCCCCTGTTCAACCGCAACAAAAAAAGCATCGCCGTCGACCTGCAGACACCCGAGGGCCGCGAGCTGGTGCTCAAGCTGGTTGCCACGGCCGACATCGTCAGCGAGAACTTCAAGCCCGGCACCATGAAGAAGCTTGGCCTGGATTACGCCAGTCTTTCGCAGCTCAACGAGCGCTTGATCTATGTCAGCCATAAAGGCTTTCTGCCGGGGCCCTACGACCACCGCACCGCCCTCGACGAAGTGGTGCAGATGATGGGTGGCCTGGCCTACATGACGGGCCGCGCTGGCGACCCGCTGCGTGCCGGCAGCAGCGTCAACGACATCATGGGTGGCATGTTCGGCGCCATAGGTGCCATGGCCGCACTGGCCGCACGCGAGAAGACGGGCAAGGGCCAAGAGGTGCAGGCCGCGCTGTTTGAAAACAATGTCTTTCTGGTGGCCCAGCACATGATGCAGTTTGCCGTGACCGGCCAGCCTGCCGCACCCATGCCCAGTCGCATTTCGGCCTGGGCGATCTACGACGTGTTCACGGTCAGGGACGGCGAGCAGATTTTCCTGGCCGTGGTCAGCGACACGCAGTGGGCCGTTTTCTGTGAGGCCTTTGGGCTGCAAGAGCTGCGGGCCGACCCGCGGCTGCTGACCAACAACGAGCGCGTAATTGCGCGCGAGTGGCTGATGCCCCTGCTGCGCTCGCACCTGGCCGGGCACAGCGCCTCCGAACTGGGCGCTGTGTTTGAAAAGCATGCGTTGCCCTTTGCGCCCATCACCCGGCCGCAGGATTTGTTTGACGATCCGCACCTCAAGGCCACGGGCGGGCTGGCGCCCATCACCTTGACTGACGGCGCCCGCGCGGGACAGGAAAGCGCCACCGTGCTGCTGCCGCTGACCCTGGGCGGCAAACGTCCCGGGGTGCGCCTGAACCCGCCCAGGCTGGGCGAGCACACGCGCGAACTGCTGCGGGAGCTCGGTTATGACGAGGACGCCATCCAGGCTCTGCAAGCCAACCGGGTGACGCGCTGAGTTTTGTTGCTATAAAAAATGTAGCTACTCGCGCACAGCTATAAAGGGCTGGTGGCACTTTTCATAAACAACTCGGCACACACGCTGCGCAGCCACCGGGAGGCCGGGTCGTGGTGGTAGCGGGCATGCCAGTGTTGCTTCACGGTAAATCCGGGAATCGCCAGCGGGCAGGGCAGCACCTGGAGGTCGGCGGCGCGGGCCAGGGTTTCGCCGATGTGGCGCGGCAGCGTGGCGATCAGGTCGGTGGTGGACAAAATGGCCGAGAGGCCCAGAAAGCCCGGCAGCTCCAGCAGCACCCGGCGTGAGATGTTTTGTGACGCCAGGGCACTGTCCAGCAGCTGGTAGCCCGTGCCGGAGCTGATGCCGATATGTGCCTCAGCCTGGTAGACCGACAGGCTCCAGTCGGCGCCCAATTCGCTGCCCACCCGCGGATGCCGGGCATTGGCCAGGCAAATCCAGTCCTGGCCATACAGCGTCTGCTGGTAGAAGCCGGTGTCGAGCCAGGGCAGAAAGCCGACAGCCAGATCGGCCTCGCCTGCTTGCAGGGCATGCGCCAGGCCGGCATCGATACGCGCGGCTTCCAGCGCCACGCCCGGCGCCACCGCCCGCACGTGGGACAGCAGCCGGGGCAACAGCGTGACGTGGCTGGCGTCGGTCATGCAGATGCGAAAGCGCCGCTGCGCCGTAGACGGTTCAAAGGCAGCCTCTGACTGGGCCAGCCGCTGCAACCCGCCCAGCACTTCGCGCACCGTGGCAATCAGCATATCGGTGCGCGGCGTGGGCAGCATCCCCTCGGCCGTGCGCACAAACAGCGGGTCGCCAAGCTGCTTGCGCAGGCGCGCCAGCCAGATGCTGACCGTGGGCTGGCTTTGCCCCAAGGCCTCGGCCGACCGGGTGACGCTGCGGGTGGTGTAGAGCTGGTCCAGCAGCCGCAGCAGCTTGATGTCCAGCAGATCCAGGTCTTTTTCCATACCTCTATTGTTATACGCAATGATTAGTATTGCCTTCATTGCATGGACGACATGGGTGGCTCCACCCAGAATTCGCTCCTGAATCACGAAGGAGTTGTGCAGTGAAGATTTGTGTTCTGGGGGCCGG
This sequence comes from Polaromonas sp. P3_C2, assembly GCF_056402675.1. Taxonomy (NCBI): domain Bacteria; kingdom Pseudomonadati; phylum Pseudomonadota; class Betaproteobacteria; order Burkholderiales; family Comamonadaceae; genus Polaromonas; species Polaromonas sp. P3_C2. The sequence continues at coordinate 5,379 of NZ_JBFUGX010000046.1, forward strand.
CGCGCTGGGCGGTGCACTGGGCGGCGTGCTGACGGAGGCGGGCCACGAGGTCTGGCTCATCAACCGCAATGCTGCGCAGGTCGAGGCCCTGAACAGCCGCGGGCTGATCCTGCGCGATGGCGGCATAGACCGTTGCGTGCAGGTGCATGCCGCGATCTCCGCTACGGGCGTGGCCATGGACACCGGTGCGGTGGACCTGGTGATCGTGCTGGTCAAGTCCTTCGACACCCGCCCGGCCATGGAGGCAGCCCTGTCGCTGCTGGGGCCGGACACGGTCGTTCTGTCGCTGCAAAACGGGCTGGGACACGAAGACATCCTGGGCAGCATCGTGGGCCGCGAGCGTGTGCTGGCCGGCAAAACTTATGCGGGCGGCACGCAGCTCGGCGCCGGGCATGTGCTGATTGGAACGCGCGGCAAGGACACCCACCTGGGCGAACTGGACGGCCGCATCACGGAGCGCGTGCAGCGCATTGCCGCCGCCTTCAACGCCGCCGGGCTCGACACCACCGTCAGCCGCAACATCATCGGCACCATCTGGGACAAGCTGCTGGTCAATGTGGCCACCGGCGCTGTCAGCGCCGCCACGCGCCTGCCCTATGGCGAGATGTACCAGGTGCCCGAGCTTGAGGCCTGCGGCATTGCGGCCGTGGCCGAAGCAATGGCGGTGGCGAAAGCCAGCGGCATCACGCTGGCCACCACCGACCCGCGCCAGCCGTGGGTCAAGGCGGGCGAGGGCCTGCCCTACGCCTTCAAGACCTCGATGCTGCAAAGCCTGGAGAAGGGCTCAATCACCGAGATCGACTTTGTGAACGGTGCGGTGGTGCACCAGGGCGCGAAATGCGGCGTACCCACGCCCGTCAACCAGGCCCTGGTGGCCTGCATCAAGGGTATTGAGCGCGCACAGCCTCGTCAACGCGATTCAAAAGAGCACACCATGGCCCCTCACAAACAAAAGTCTTATGTAGAACACGTTGCGGTACGCGTCAAAGACATCCAGTGGCACATCAACTTCTTCCTGGAGGTGCTGGGCATGGATGCGCGCGAGRTCGACGGACCCGCCGATGCACCGCACCAGTACTGGACGATCGGTGGCCTGCAGCTCATGAGTACGCCCGGCTTTGTGGCGGCGCCATCCAACGACGCTGGCTGGCTGGCGCATCTGGGCATCATGGTTGACGACCTGGAGGCCGCCTTGGCCGAGGCGAAGGCATGGGGCGTCAAGCAACTGCCCCAGGGCCGCAACTGGCTGCAACTGCCCGATGGCCTGGCCGTCGAGCTGATCCAGGCCAGTGCCGGCAGCGTGTCTGCTGTATTGGCCGTCAATCCCAGAGCCGCCACGGCCTGAAAGGCGCCTCATGCCTAACCCCAACATCCAGTTCGCCACGCCGGAAAAATACTGGGACGACGCACAGGTCGGTGACGAGTGCACCAGCCCGTCCTATACCTTCACCGCCGCGCGCATTGATGCCTACGCCGAACTCACCGGCGACTTCACGCCGGTGCATATGGATGAGGCCTACGCCAATGCCTCGCACTTCGGCTGCCGCGTTGCGCACGGCCTGATGGGGCTGTCGGTTGCCGACGGCCTGAAAACCCAGAGCGAATACCGCTTCCTGCCTGGCATGTCGCTGGGCTGGACCTGGGACTTCCTGCTGCCCATCAAGATCAATGACACGCTGCACGTGAAGTTTCGTRTGGACAGCATGCGGCCCTCGAAGAGCAAGCCGGGCTGGGGCATCGTGGTGCTGCCGGCCGAGCTGATCAACCAGGCCGGGCAGGTGGTGCAAAAGGGCGAGCACCGCCTGATGGTGCCGCGCCGGCCATCGTCTGAAAAATGACTTGCTATCAAAAACATAGCCGCTTGCGCACGCTATACAAGGATGAACTCAGGTTTTTATGGATAAAACTACACAAGCGCTGCCGCTGGCGGGCATCCGCGTCGTCGATTACAGCCATTTCCTGGCTGGGCCCTATTTGTCGCGCTGCCTGGCAGCGATGGGCGCAGACGTCATCAAGGTCGAGCGGCCCAAGGACGGGGACGCGGGACGCGCCCACGCTTACTTCATCAAGGGACAAAGCGGCTACTTTTTGCAGCAGAACATGGGCAAGAAGGGTTTGTGCATCAACCTCAAGGACCCGCGCGGCCTGGAAATGATGCACAAGCTCACCGACGCAGCTGATGTGTTCGTCGAGAACTACCGCCCAGGCGCATTGAAAAAACTCGGCCTGGGCTACGAAGAGCTGTCCCGGCGCAACCCTGGCCTGGTGTACTGCTCGATCTCCGCCTATGGCCATACCGGCCCCGACGCGCACCGTGCCGGCTTCGGCCTGATTGCCGAGGCCAAGAGCGGCATCATGGCCATGGTCGGCGAGCCCGGCAGCGCACCGCCGTTGCTGCGCGTTTCACTGGGCGACATGTATACCGGCATCCATGGCGTGGCGGCGGTATGTGCCGCGCTGCTGGGCCGCATCAAGTCGGGCAGGGGCCAGCATATTGACTTGTCCCTGTACGACTGCCTGGTGTCCATGCACGACTATGCGGTGCAGTGCTACACCCTCTCGGGCGGCAAGGAAATTCCGCAGCAAACCGGCCACGACATGCCGCAAAGCACGCTGTACGGCGTGTTTGCCGCCAGCGACGGCTACCTCGTGATTGCCGCGCAGGTCGACGACGCCTGGAAGCGTTTTGCCCTGCTGATCGGCGGTGAAGCACTGGCGCTTGATGCGCGCTTTCACAGCGCTGCGGGGCGCAATGAGAACCGTGCAGAAATACTCGCCCTGGCGAAAGGCTGGGTAGCGGGCCGCACTGTGGCCGAATGCCTGGCCGCGCTGGACGCGATTGATGTACCCAGCGCCAAAGTGCAGAACATCGAGGAAGTGCTGAACGACCCGCAAATTCAGGCACGCAACATGGTGATTGAGCAAGACCACCCGGTGCTGGGAAAAATACGCCTGCCCAACCTGCCTTTCAGGTTTTCGGAGTGCGACACCTCGCCTGCCTGCGTTGCACCCGGCATGGGCCAACATAACCGCGAGATCGCCGCGAGCGTCGGTTATAGCGCTGCCGACATTGACGCGATGGAGCGCGACGGCGTGCTGTATGCAGAGGTGCAGCCATGACCGACCGCTATGCCGTCATCGGTAACCCGATAGGGTTCAGCAAATCGCCGCTGATCCACGGCATGTTCGCGCAGGCTAGCAGGCAGGACATGGAATACACGGCTATCGAAGGGCCGCCAGGCGGGTTCAACGGCGCCGTGGATGCCTTCCGCGCTCTGGGCGGCAAAGGCATGAACATTACCGCGCCCTTCAAGCTCGACGCCTTTGCCTATGCCACCGAACGCTCGGAGCGGGCGCAGCTCGCGGGGGCAGCCAATGCCATGAAGTTTGAAGGCACACGCGTGATTGCCGAAAACTTCGACGGTGTTGGCCTGGTGCGCGACGTCACGCACAACCTGGGCTGCCAACTGCAAGGCAAACGCGTGCTGCTGCTGGGCGCCGGCGGAGCGGCCCGGGGCGCGTTGCTGCCGTTTCTCGCGCAGGCCCCGGCCGAACTGGTGATTGCCAACCGCACGGTTGCCAGGGCACATGAACTACAGGCCATGGGCGCGGCCCAGGCAAACGTCCGCGGCTGCGGCTATCCGGATCTGGCGGGGCAGACCTTTGACGTGGTGTTCAATGCCACCTCAGCAAGCCTGCGCGCCGAACTGCCGCCGGTGCCGGCGAGCGTGTTCGCTCCCGATTGCCTGGCCTACGAACTGGCGTACGGCAAAGGGCTCACGCCGTTTTTGCGCCTGGCGCAAAACGCGGGAACCCGGCGGCTGGCCGATGGCGTGGGCATGCTGGTGGAGCAGGCAGCCGAAGCCTTTGCATGGTGGCGCGGCGTGCGGCCCGACACACGCGCCGCGATTGAACRCATCACCATTGCGCTGGTATGACATGAGCTCAGCCTGCCCCCTATACTGCGCGAATGGACGAAACAGTACATTCGCAGGCAGCTTCGGCCAAGGTGCGTGCGCGCAAAAGGAAGGCCCCGGTTGTGCAGACGGCCACGCGCACCAACGACCCGGCACGCACGATGGCCGGGATCCTCGAAGTGGCCACAGCCGAATTCGCCGAGAAGGGCCTGAGCGGCGCACGCATCGACGAGATCGCGGCGGCCACCCGGACCAGCAAGCGCATGATCTATTACTACTTCGGCAGCAAGGAGGGGCTGTACCTCGCCGTGCTGGAGGAGTCGTACCGGCGCATGCGCAGCATCGAGGCGGAACTGCACCTGGAAGACCTGCTGCCGGAAGATGCGCTGCGCCGCCTGGTGGGATTTACCTTCGACCATCACCACAGCAACCCGGGCTATATCCGGCTGGTGATGTCCGAGAACATGGAGCGCGGCAGCTACCTGGCGCAAAGCAAAATCATCCAGCAACTCAATGTGCCGGCCATCGATGCCATCCGCAAGCTTTACGAGCGCGGCGTGGCGGCGGGCATATTCCGTACGGGCCTGGACCCGATCGACATCCATGCATCGATTTCCGCGCTGACATTCTTCAATGTGTCCAACCAGCACACCTTCGGGCTGATCTTCAAGAGCGACACACAGTCGGGACGCGCCATGACGGCGCGGCGCGACAGCATCATCGAAATGATCGTGCGCTTCGTGCGCAAATAAGTTCCGGATCGCCGCCGGCCAGGGGCGGGCATGTCGGGTTTCTACTGATTCGTTTAAAACTAACTAGTTCGTACATTATGGGTTAAGACAGTCCTCAACAGGCTTGGCGCTGGACGGCCGCGCGCGCGGCCACGCATAAAAAGGAGACAACATGGACAAATGGATAAACCGGTTTTGCCGGGTGCTGGATGGCGTGATTGCGCTGTTCCTGGCACTGATGGTGGTGCTGGTGTTCGGCAACGTGGTGTTGCGCTATGGCTTCAACTCGGGCATCAATCTGTCAGAGGAGCTGTCTCGCTGGCTGTTCGTCTGGCTGACCTTTCTCGGTGCCGTGGTGGCGATCAACGAGCGCGGGCATCTGGGCACCGACATGCTGGTGGGTCGCCTGGGGCCCAGGGGCAAAAAAATATGCCTCGGCATCAGCTATCTGCTCATGCTTTTTGCCTGCTGGTTGATGTTCCGCGGTGCGTGGGAGCAGGTCAAGATCAACTGGACCACCACCAGTGCCGTGATGGAAGTGTCCATGAGCTGGTTCTATGGCTCGGGCATGGTGTTCGCCGTGCTCGGCGGCCTGTTGCTGCTGCGGGATCTGATCCGGCTGCTCAGCGGCAAGACCGGGGACGGCGAGCTGATGATGATCAGGGAATCCGAAGACCAACCGCATGAAGGAGGTCCGGCATGACCATCGCTATATTCCTCGGATCGCTGCTTGCCGCCATGGCGCTGGGCATCCCGATCGCGTTCTCCCTGCTGCTGTGTGGTGCTGCATTGATGTGGCATCTCGACATGTTCGACGCGCAGATCCTGGCACAGAACGTCGTGAACGGCGCCGACAGCTTTCCGCTGCTGGCCGTGCCCTTTTTCATGCTCGCCGGCGAGGTCATGAACGCAGGTGGCCTGTCGCGCCGCATCGTCAACCTCGCCATGGCCCTGGTCGGCCACATCAAGGGCGGTCTGGGCTATGTCACGATCGTGGCGGCAGTCATCATGGCGGCGCTGTCGGGCTCTGCAGTGGCCGATGCGGCTGCGCTGGCGTCGCTTTTACTGCCCATGATGGTGGCCGCCGGCCATGACAAGGCGCGCTCCGCAGGGCTGATTGCATCGGCGGGCATCATCGCGCCGGTCATCCCGCCTTCGATTGCCTTTGTCATCTTCGGTGTGGCAGCCAATGTGTCAATYTCCAAGTTGTTCCTGGCCGGGATTTTTCCGGGTGTCCTGCTGGGGCTGTCGCTGTGGCTGACCTGGTGGTGGCTGGTGCGCAAGGAAGTGGTGAAAGCCCCGCCGCGCAAGAGCCGCGCAGAAGTCCTGGTGGCGTTGAAGGAGTCGACCTGGGCGCTGGTGCTGCCGCTGATCGTGGTGTTCGGCCTGAAGTTCGGCATCTTCACGCCGACCGAGGCTGCCGTGGTTGCCGCGGTGTACGCAACGCTGGTTTCCGTACTCGTCTACAAGGAGCTCACGCTGAGGAAGCTCTACCCGCTGTTCGTGGGCGCCGCCAAGACCAGCGCGATCGTGATGTTCCTGGTGGCTGCGGCCATGGTGTCGGCCTGGCTGATCACGGTAGCGCAGATACCGGGCCAGGTGGTTGCCCTGCTGCAACC
>NZ_JBFUGX010000047.1:0-11640 GCF_056402675.1 Polaromonas sp. P3_C2
GGCCAGACGGCACCGGGTCGCGGTAGCGGGCGCCAGCGGCCGCATGGGCCAGATGCTGATTGAGGCCGTCGGCGCCAGTGCCGACTGCCAGCTGACCGGTGCGCTCGATGTGGCTTCCAGTTCCGCCATCGGCAGTGATGCCGCCGCGTTTTCGGGACGCATGAGCGGCGTTTTGATCAATGCCGATCTTCGGCAGGGCCTGAAAGATTCCGGCGTGCTGATTGATTTCACCCGTCCCGAAGGCACGCTGGCCCATCTGGCGGCTTGCCGCGAGCTGGGCGTCAAGCTGGTGATCGGCACTACCGGATTTTCCGACGCGCAGAAAGCCGAGATAGCCGCTGCGGCCAAAGACATCGCCATCGTCATGGCTCCGAACATGAGCGTAGGCGTCAACGTCACGCTCAAGCTGCTCGAGATGGCGGCTCAGGCCCTTTCTACCGGCTATGACATCGAAATCGTCGAGGCGCACCACCGCCACAAGGTGGATGCCCCGTCCGGCACCGCACTCAAGATGGGTGAAGTGATTGCCGGTGCGCTGGGCCGCGATCTCAAGGATTGCGCCGTCTATGCCCGCGAAGGCGTGACGGGCGAGCGCGACCCGTCGACCATCGGTTTTGCGGCCGTGCGCGGCGGCGACGTGGTGGGTGATCACACTGTGATGTTCTTGGGCACCGGCGAGCGCATCGAAATTTCCCACAAGTCATCCAGCAGGGCCAACTATGCCCAGGGCAGCTTGCGTGCCGCGCGCTACCTCGATTCGCACGCCACCGGCCTTTTTGACATGTTTGACGTGCTGGGTCTGAAAAAATGAATGCGGTGCCGGTCACGGCAGTTTCGGAGGCTTTAACCTGATGGACTTCTTCAGCCTGATGACCCAGGGCGGCATCGTCAGCCAGCTGGTGGCGGCCTTGCTGCTGGCCATGTCGGTCGCGAGTTGGGTCGTGATCCTGTGGAAGGCCTGGCTGCTTCAGCGTGCCGCCAAAGACGTGGCACGCAGCACCGCTGCTTTCTGGCAATCGACCTCTGTAGAACAAGCCCGGGAGAAAGTGGCCGCCTTCGACCGCGAGGCGCTGGTGTTGCCTCTCATTGTTGCCACGGACATCCAGGCCGGCGGTACGCTGGCGTCGGCGGGTGACAAGTCCCAGCAACTTACCCGCGTGTTGCGCGACGCCCTTCATGACATCCTGGACAAGCTGCAGTTCGGCCAGGTGCTGCTGGCTACCGTCGGTTCTACCGCACCCTTTGTGGGGCTGCTGGGTACGGTCTGGGGCATTTACCACGCACTTGTCGGCATCGCTTCAGCCGGCCAGATCACCATCGACAAGGTCTCCGGCCCCGTCGGCGAAGCGCTCATCATGACGGCGGCAGGCCTGGCGGTAGCGATTCCAGCCGTGCTGGCGTACAACATTTTCGGCCGTCGCGTCGGCCGTATCGAGGCCGACCTCGAAGGCTTTGCACGCGATTTGCGCGAGTTACTCGCACATAAGGGCTAGCTAATGGCTTTCGGCCGCCTCGAACGCACCCAGGGCCCGCAGCCCATGAGTGACATCAACGTCACGCCGCTGGTCGACGTGATGCTGGTGCTGGTGGTCATTTTCATCATTACAGCTCCGCTACTGGCCAGCACCATCCGGCTCGACTTGCCGAAGACCGAAGCGGCCAAGCCGGCCGATGCGCCGAAATTCGTCACCCTGGTGGTCGACAGGGCTGGCCAGGCTTTCCTGAATGACAAGCCCCTGGGCCTGGATGAGCTTGCCCGCCGGTTGGCGGAAACCGCCGGCCAGAATCCCGACACCGAAGTGCAGTTGCGTGCCGACGAAGCCGTGCCTTACGGGAAAGTCGTGGAAGTCATGGGCGTGGCGCAAAAAGCCGGGCTCAACCGGATCGGCTTTGTGGCGGATCCTGTTCCGTCCGCGGCTGCCAGCCCTGCGGCGGCCCGGTAACCTGCGCAGAGCCGCCCAGCATCTAAAATCGGGGATTCGCCCTTTGGCTGCGCGGCCCGCATGGCGGGGCCGGAGCCTTTCACGGCTTCCATTTTGTTATCCCGTTTCGCCTTCCCGGTTCTCCATGCAAGACAAATACAACCACCTCGACGTTGAGCGCGACGCTCAAGCCCACTGGACCGCAGCCGACGCCTACCGCGTGACGGAAGACGCCAGCCGCAAGAAGTACTACGCTTGCTCCATGTTGCCCTACCCCAGCGGCAAGCTGCACATGGGCCACGTGCGCAACTACACCATCAACGACATGCTCACGCGCCACCTGCGCATGAAGGGCTACAACGTGTTGATGCCCATGGGCTGGGACGCCTTCGGCCTGCCGGCTGAAAACGCCGCCATGAAAAACGGCGTGCCGCCGGCAAAGTGGACCTACGACAACATCGCTTACATGAAAAAGCAGATGCAGGCGATGGGGCTGGCCATCGACTGGAGCCGCGAAGTCGCCACCTGCGATGCGAGCTACTACAAGTGGAACCAGTGGCTCTTTCTGAAGATGCTGGAAAAAGGCATCGCCTACCGCAAGACCCAGGTCGTSAACTGGGACCCGGTSGACCAGACTGTGCTGGCCAAYGARCAGGTGATMGACGGCAAGGGCTGGCGCACCGGCGCRGTGGTGGAAAAGCGCGAGATCCCSGGCTACTACCTCAAGATCACCCAGTACGCCGACGAACTGCTCGACAGCGTCAGCCACAAGCTGCCCGGCTGGCCCGAACGCGTCAAGCTGATGCAGGAGAACTGGATCGGCAAGAGTGAAGGCGTGCGCTTTGCGTTCACGCACGACATCCAGGACGCCTCCGGCAAGCTGATCGGCGAGGGGAAGATGTATGTCTTCACCACGCGCGCCGACACCATCATGGGCGTGACCTTCTGCGCCGTGGCGCCTGAGCACCCGCTGGCGCAGCACGCCGCCGTGTCCAATCCAAAAATCGCCGCCTTCATTGAAGAATGCAAGGCCGGCGGAACGACCGAAGCCGAGCTTGCCACGCAGGAGAAAAAAGGCGTGCCCACGGGCCTCTTTGTCACGCATCCGCTCACCGGCGACAAAGTTGAAGTCTGGGTCGGCAACTACGTCCTCATGAGTTACGGCGACGGCGCTGTGATGGGCGTGCCCGCGCACGACGAGCGTGATTTCGAATTCGCCAAAAAATACAAGCTGCCGATCAGGCAAGTGGTTGATGTCAAGGGCCAGGCCTACAGCCTGGACGCCTGGGCCGACTGGTACGGCGACAAGCAGCAGGGTGTCACCATCAATTCGGGCAAGTACGACGGCCTGGGCTGCAAGGCCGCAGTCGATGCCGTGGCCGCCGATCTGGCCGCCAAGGGACTGGGCGAGAAGAAGACCACTTGGCGCCTGCGCGATTGGGGCGTGAGCCGCCAGCGCTACTGGGGCACACCCATTCCCATCATCCACTGCGAAGAGCACGGCGCTGTGCCGGTGCCTGAAAAAGACCTTCCCGTGGTGCTGCCGCAAGACTGCGTGCCGGACGGTTCGGGTAACCCGCTGCACAAGCATGCGGGCTTTCACGCCGGTGTGGTCTGCCCCGTCTGCGGCAAGCGCGGCCGCCGCGAGACCGACACCATGGACACTTTTGTCGATTCGTCCTGGTACTTCATGCGCTACTGCGACCCGAAGAACGGCGACAAGATGGTGGCCGAAGGCGCCAACTACTGGATGCCGATGGACCAGTACATCGGCGGTATCGAGCACGCCATCCTGCATTTGCTTTACGCCCGTTTCTGGACCAAGGTGATGCGTGACCTGGGCCTGGTGAAGGTCGACGAGCCTTTCACCAAGCTGCTCACGCAGGGCATGGTGCTCAACGAGGCCTTCTCGCGCGTGACCACCGGCAAGCAGTACTTCTGGGCGCATGAGCTCGATATCGTGCGCGACGAGCACGCCAAGGTGATCTCCGCCACGTCCAAAGCCGACGGCCTGCCCGTGCCTTACGAGGGCTGGACGACCATGTCCAAGTCCAAGAACAACGGCGTCGACCCGCAGGACCTGATCGAAAAGTACGGCGCGGACACCGCCCGGCTCTACACCATGTTCACCGCGCCGCCCGACACCACGCTGGAGTGGAACGACGCCGCGCTCGAAGGTTCCTACCGCTTCCTGCGTCGCGTGTGGAATTTCGGTGTCAAGCTTCATGCTATGAATTCAGGAGCTGATGGCGCACAGGTATCGGGGGCTACGGCCACTTTTGACAAAGAGACCAAAGCGCTGCGCCTGGAAATTCACACGGTGCTCAAACAGATTGACTACGACTACCAGCGCATGCAATACAACACCGTGGTGTCCGGCAACATGAAGCTGCTCAACGCCATGGAAGACTTCAAAGGTGCTTCGTCTGCGGGCGCAGTCGCTGCACTGCACGAAGGCTTCGGCATCCTGCTGCGCTGCCTCTACCCGGCTACGCCGCATCTGGCACATGCGCTCTGGTCACAGCTCGGCTACGCGGCGCGGCACGGCGAACTGCTCGATGCCCCCTGGCCCGAAGTCGACGCAGCCGCTCTTCAGCAGGACGAGATCGAGCTGGTGCTGCAGGTCAACGGCAAGCTGCGCGGCTCCGTCACTGTTCCCGCCGGCGCCGACAAGGCCACCATCGAGGCCGCCGCGCTGGCGTCGGAGGCTTTCACCAAACAGGCTGCGGGTGCGCCCGCCAAGAAGGTGATCGTGGTGCCAGGCCGGCTGGTCAACATCGTCATTTAGGTCATTGAGACCGCTTCAAAAAAACACACAGAAAGCCAGCCATGCAGCGTCGCGCATTCCTCACACTGTCGGCCTCAGCCGCCGCCCTGAGCCTGAGCGGATGCGGCTTCGCATTGCGCAAGGCGCCCACCTTTGCCTTCACTACGCTTTATTCGGGCTTGGCCGAGACTTCGCCGCTGGGGGTGGAGCTCAGGCGTTCACTGCAGGCGACGCGCAAAGTGGAGGTGATCACCGAGGCCCGCAGGATCAATGAGGCGCAAGTCATCCTCGATGCACTGGGCGATCAGCGCGAAAAAGTTATCCTGAGCCGCAATGCCTCGGGCCAGGTGCGCGAGTTTCAGCTGCGCCTGCGCTTTCGCTTCAAGCTGCGTACCCTGGCGGGCAAGGAACTCATCCCCGACACTGAAATCATGCAGCAACGCGACATCAGCTTCAATGAGTCGGCGGTATTGGCAAAGGAGGCCGAAGAAGCCCTGCTGTACCGCGATATGCAAAGCGATGTCGTCCAGCAGATCATGCGCCGCCTGGCGGCGGTGACGGAACTCTGAAGCCCCTAACCCATCAGGCCCGCATCAGTGTGCTTTTGCCGAACAGGCTCTCGATGAGGTCCACGGCCACCTCGGCCGTGCCGTTGCGCACGTCCAGTGCCGGGTTCAGCTCCATCACATCAAGCGAGCCGAGCAAACCGGTGTCGGCAATCATCTCCATGCACAGCTGGGCTTCGCGGTAGGTGGGGCCGCCTTTGATGGCGGTGTCCACACCCGGCGCGATGGAGGGGTCCAGAAAATCGACGTCAAAGCTCACATGCAGGTGGGTGTTGGCGTCCATGCCGGCCAGCGCTTTTTCCATGGTGTGGCGCATGCCCATCTCGTCGATGTAGCGCATGTCGAAGACCTCAAGGCCCTCTTGCCGCACAAAGCGCTTTTCGCCCTCGTCCACGCTGCGGATGCCGATTTGCCGTATCGCCTTGGGGCTCATGGCGGGCACCATGCCGCCGATATTGGTGAGCTCTGCCGGCCCGTGGCCGCACAGCACCGCCACCGGCATGCCGTGCACATTGCCGGTGGGCGTGAGTGCGTTGGTGTTGAAGTCGGTGTGCGCATCCAGCCAGAGCACGCGCAGCGTCTTGCCGATGCCGCGGCAGTAGCGCGCCACCGCGCTGATCGAGCCRATGSCCAGGCAGTGGTCGCCGCCCAGCAGGATGGGCAGATGGCCGGCCGCGAGGCTCTGGTACATCGCTTCGTGCACCGCCTTGTTCCAGGCGACCACCTCGTCCAGGTGCCGGTAGCCCTCGTCGGGCGGCAGCCAGGGATTGGTGGGGCCGGCCAGGTTGCCGGTGTCGACAACTTCGAGCCCGCGGCCGTGCAACGCTTCGCGGATGCCGGCCACGCGCAAGGCTTCAGGCCCCATCGAGGCGCCGCGGCTGCCCGCGCCGATGTCGGTAGGGGCACCAATCAGGTCAACAGACTTGGTCATCAACGTGCCATTTCAGGTATGGGGGACATGCGGGGCGCCTTGGCGGTCGGCGATTCGGCGGGCGTCAGCAGGCCGAACAGGTTTTTGGGGTCGTCAAGATGAGGCACCAGGTCGATCTGGCGGCGATTGGCAACGTCCGCCAGTTGCAGCTTGTGCAAATAGCGCAGGGCCGAATAGTCTTCCAGCGCAAAACCGACCGAATCAAAAATCGTGACTTCCCGGGGCGATGCACGCCCCTTGGCCGTGCCCTTGAGCACGTCGGCAAATTCAGCCACTTTGAAGTCCTCGGGCATTTGCTGGATCTCGCCTTCGATGCGCGACTGCGGCTCAAACTCGACCACCACGCGGGCGTCCTTGCGCAGCAGGATGTCGGCGTGCAGCTCGGTCTTGCCGGGGCAGTCGCCTCCCACGGCATTCAGGTGCATGCCGGGTTTGATCATCTCCGGAGTCAGGATGACGGCGTTGCGTTTGTCGGCGGTAATGGTGGTCACGATGTCGGCTCCTTGCACGGCCTGGTCCGCTGACTGGCAAATCGTCACGCTCAGGCCCTGCAGCCCCAACGCATGCAGGTTACGGGCCAGTTTATCGCTGGCTGCCGCGTCAATGTCAAACAGGCGCATCTCGCGTATGCCCAGCATGTGGTGAAAGGCGATGGCCTGGAATTCGCTTTGCGCGCCGTTGCCGATGATCGCCATCACGCGGCTCCCGGGGCGGGCCATCCACCTGGCGGCCAGTGCCGACATGGCTGCCGTGCGCAGTGCGGTGGTGATGGTGAGCTCTGACAGCAACAAGGGGTAGCCGGTGTCCACATCGGCCAGCACGCCGAAGGCGGTGACGGTCAGCAAACCCAGCTCGGTATTTTTGGGGTGGCCGTTGACGTACTTGAAGGAATACTGATGCCCGTCACTGGTGGGCATGAGTTCGATCACGCCGTCGGGCGAGTGGATGGCGTGGCGCGCCGATTTGTCAAAGTCGTTCCAGCGCCGATAGTCCAGCTCGATCTCGCCGGCCAGGCCTTCGATAAAGGCGGCCGCGCCGCGCTGGCGGACGATTTTCTGAATGCTTTCAATGCCAATGTAGTCAACCATGATGGGGCTCCCGGGTCTTATGTTGATTTCCATTGTCTGCAGCCAGCACGCTAAAGAAAAGACAGTAAGTTGATCAAATTCATGTATTGCTTGATCAAATAGACAGAATTTATTGGCATTTCGCCAATAAAATGTCTGCATGGACGATACCGACCGCCAATTGCTTTCCCTGTTGCGGGACGACGCCCGGGCCTCGGTCGCGTCCATCGCCAAGGTTTTGCGCGTCTCACGCGGCACGGTGCAAAACCGGCTGGCCAAGCTGGAGGTCGACGGCACCATCACCGGTTACACCGTTCGCCTCAAACCCCAGGCCGAGGGCCACCGCATACGCGCCTTCATGACGGTGGCGGTTGAGGGCAACCGCACCGACGCGGTGCTCGCGGCCCTGCGGGGCGACCCGGCCGTGAGCGCACTGCACACCACCAACGGCCGCTGGGACATGGTCGCCGAACTGCAGGCCGACACCCTGGAAGCCTTTGACCGTGTGCTGAGCCGCATCCGTCTGCTCGAAGGCATTGCCAACACCGAGACCAGCCTGCTGCTATCGACCACCAAGCTTTAAACTCCCCTCATGAATCTGGCCCCTGCCCAACTCCAGGAACACCTCAAGCGCGGCTTGAAAAGCCTGTACACCCTGCACGGCGACGAGCCGCTGCTGGTGCAGGAGTTTGCCGACGCGCTGCGCGCTGCGGCGCGCGAACAGGGCTATACCGAGCGCACGGTGCACACCGTGGCCGGCGCGCATTTCGACTGGAGTGAGGTGCTGGCCAGCGGCGGTTCGCTCAGCCTTTTCGCTGATAAACAGATCGTCGAGATCCGTATCCCCAGCGGCAAGCCTGGAAAAGACGGCTCCGTCGCGTTGCAGCAAATCGCCGAACGCGCACAGGGCGACGACTCCACCCTCACTCTGGTCATGCTGCCGCGGCTGGACAGCATGACGGCCAAGGGCGCGTGGTTCGGCGCGCTCGAAAGCTTCGGCGTCACCGTCAAATTCGACCCGATTGACCGCCGCAGCCTGCCACAGTGGATTGCCCAGCGCCTGCAACAGCAGGGCCAGCGCGTGGCCGCCGGCGAAGAAGGCCAGCGCACGCTGCAGTTTTTTGCCGACCGGGTGGAAGGCAACCTGCTGGCCGCGCACCAGGAAATCCAGAAGCTGGGGCTGTTGTACCCGGCACAGCCCGACAGCGCCCTGAGTTTTGATCAGGTGGAAAACGCCGTGCTCAACGTGGCGCGCTACGACGTGTTCAAGCTTTCTGAGGCTGTACTGGGCGGCCAGTCGGTGCGCGTGGCGCGCATGCTCGACGGCCTGCAGTCCGAGGGCGAATCCGAAGTGCTGGTGCATTGGGCGCTGGCTGAAGACATCCGCAGCATGAAGCGCGTGAAAGATGCGATTAGCGCCGGGCGCCCCATGCCCATGGCGCTGCGCGAAAACCGCGTCTGGGGCATCAAGGAAAAACTGTTTGAGCGCGTGCTGCCACAGATCGGTGACACCACTTTGTCCAATCTGTTGCACGCCGCCCACAAGGTCGACGGCATCGTCAAGGGCCTGAAGCAGCCTGACTGGCCCGCCGACGGCTGGCAGGCGCTGCACCGGCTGGCCGGTATGGTCTGCGCCGAGTGCGCGGCGCCGTCGCCCGTGTCCCGCAGGCCGCATGCCATGGCGGACGGCTCAAGGGCCTAGCAGCAACGCCCAGGGCATGGGTGGCGCGCCACTCTGATCGGGGTTACGCTCGTGACATGCAACAGACGGCGTCCCTGTCCAAAAAACTCATTCGCATAGGTGCCAGCCTTCTGATCGTCGCGCTGGCGTCCATAGGGTTGACCCTGTGGGTGACCTGGCAACTTGAAGGAGGCGCTGCGGCGGTCAACGAGGCCGGGCGTATGCGCATGCAAACCTGGCGGCTGGCCAGTGCGGTGCAGGCGGGGGTGGAGCGTGCCGAGCGGCAGAGCCTGGTGACCCGGTTTGACGAGAGTCTGTCGCTGTTGCGCGAGGGCGATCCGTCCCGGCCGCTGTTTGTGCCGTGGGACGACCAGGTGCACCAGCGTTTTGCCGATGTCGAGTCCCTGTGGCTTGCTCAGCGGCCGCTATGGCTGGCCGAGCCGGCCCCGCAGGCGCAGGTCCTGCTGAAGGCCGGCGGCGAGTTTGTTGAAGCCAGCGACCGCCTGGTGCTGGTGATCGAACAACACCTGTCCCGCCTGACAGCCATCTTGAACCTGTTCCAGCTCCTGATGATGGCCTTGGCCATCGGTGGGGCGGTCATCATGCTTTACACCGGCTACATGTATGTGATCAATCCCTTGGGGCAGCTCCGGCAAGGTTTGCAGAAGCTGGAGTCAGGGGATTTCAGGACGCGCATCGAAGTCGACACCGTGGATGAATTTGGCCAGGTGGCCGCCGGCTTTAACCATATGGCGGCCACCTTGCAATCGCTTTATGAAGGATTGGAAGCCAAGGTCGAGACCAAAACACGGCGTATTGAGGCGCAGCGCGTTCGACTGGAGGCACTCTACAAGGTCAGCGCTTTCCTGGCCCAGGCGGGCAGCATTGACGAGCTGGCGCGCGGCTTTGCCCAGCGCGTGCGCGCCGTGATGAAGGCCGATGCCGCCACAGTCCGCTGGTCCGACGATGCCAACCAGCGTTATCTGATGCTGGCCTCCGACTGTTTTCCGCAAGACCTCGTGGAAGAAGAGCGCAGCCTGCTGGCCGGGGCCTGTGCATGCGGCAACCTGCGGCCGGACGCGCGTACCCGCGTGATCCCGATTCTCAGCCACGATGAAGCGCCGGTACGCCATTGCGCCAAGGTGGGGTACGAAAACGTGGTCAGTGTGCCGATACGGCTGCAGCAACGCCTGCTCGGCGAATTCAACCTGTTCTTTCGCGCGCCTGTTTTGCTGAGCGCCGACGAAGTCGAATTGCTGGACGCACTGGCCAGCCACCTGGCCAGTTCCCTGGAGGGTTTGCGTGCAGACGCGTTGGACCGGGAGGCGGCGGTCGCGGAGGAGCGCGCCCTGCTGGCGCGCAACCTGCACGACTCGATTGCCCAGTCATTGGCCTTTCTCAAGATCCAGGTGCAGTTGCTGCGAACAGCCGTACAGAAGGGCCAGACCTCGCAAATGCAAGGCGCTCTTGATGAACTGGACATTGGGTTGCGCGAAAGCATCAGCGACGTCCGCGAATTGCTGGTGCATTTCCGCACGCGCACCAACACTGACGATATTGAGCAGGCGCTGCAGGAAACACTGCAGAAATTCCAGAGCCAGACGGGGCTGTCCGGGCAATTGCAGGTCCATGGCCAAGGGCTGCCGCTGCCATCCGATGTGCAGGTTCAGGTGCTGCATGTGGTGCAGGAGGCGCTGTCGAATGTGCGCAAGCATGCCGGTGCCGCGCAAGTCGAGCTGGAAGTAGTCAAAGGCGCACGTTGGCGTTTTGTGGTGCGGGACAACGGTGCCGGCTTCGACACCCAAAAGCACCCGGGGGAGTCACATGTGGGTCTCAACATCATGCGGGAGCGTGCCGGGCGTATTGGTGCTGAAGTGAACGTTGTCTCCGCGGCGGGGCAAGGAACTACGGTCACGCTGACATTGCCGCCTCATCCCGAGGTCGGAGGTGGCATGGCGGCGCAGTCCACGGCACCGGCACCAGCTGCAGCACTTCGTACGGCAGCTCAGGGAGACCTCAATGAAATCCATTGAATTGCTGGTGGTGGATGACCACACCCTGTTTCGCCGAGGGCTGGTGGCGCTCCTGTTGCAGGATGGCCGTTTCGACGTGGCTGGCGAGGCCAGCGATATCGGCGAGGCATTGCGCTGCGTAGCGCGCAGCAAACCTGACCTGATTCTGCTTGACAATCATCTCCCGGGGGTACTTGGTGTGGATGGCATCGCGGCGCTCAAGGACGCAGCGCCAGGCACTCGCATCCTGATGCTGACGGTCAGCGAAAACGAAGGGGATCTGGCCACAGCGCTGCAAGCCGGAGCCGACGGCTATCTGCTGAAAACTGTGGAGCTGGACCATTTGTCGGAATCCATCATCAAGGTCCTGGAAGGCGAGTCGGTCGTGAGCCCGGAAATGATGACCAAGCTGGTGGCGGCCTTCCGGTCCAAGCCCCCTTTGCCCGTGACCGGCGAGGTCGCTGCCGTGGAAACGAGCAGCAATGGGAGCGCGCTGGCGCCGGAGCAGAACGACTCGGCCCTTGCGCTGCTGTCGGCCCGCGAGCGGGAGGTCCTGGCCTTGATCGCGCATGGCGACAGCAACAAGGTGATTGCCCGCAAGCTCGATATCGCCGAGACCACGGTGAAGATTCACGTTCAGCACATCCTGCGCAAACTACAGCTCAGCTCGCGCGTGCAGGCCGCGGTCTACGCG
>NZ_JBFUGX010000048.1:0-11637 GCF_056402675.1 Polaromonas sp. P3_C2
GTTTCGCGCTACATATTTGATAGCTGCTTGCGCACGTCCTGAAAGGGCTGAAGCCCGATTTGATTCACAACCGAAGGAAAAATCGCCATGAACCACACCTACCGCGTCATCTGGAACGAAGCCGGTGCCTGCTTTGAAGCCGTGGCCGAAACAGCCAGCGGCAAGGGCAAACGCAGCCTGGGCAAGCGTGAACGCAAGCTCCGCGCGTTGGCCCTTGCCGCCGGCTTGGCAGCGGCGCAGGCGCTGGCCGCTCCCACGGGTGGCCAGGTCAGCGCGGGCCAGGGTGGCATCACGCAAAGCGGCAACACCACCACCATCACCCAGACCACACCCAAACTTGCCATCAACTGGCAGAGCTTCGGCGTTGCCGGCAACGAGACCGTCAATTTCGTGCAGCCCGGATCGAATGCCGTTGCACTCAATCGCGTGCTGGGCACTGAGGCCAGCCAGATCCTGGGCCGGCTCAATGCCAACGGCCAGGTCTTCCTGCTCAACCCCAACGGCGTGTTGTTCGGCCAGAGCGCGCAGGTCAGCGTGGGCGGGCTGGTGGCCTCGACGCTGGGCATGAGCGATACCGACTTCATGGCCGGGCGTTATGTGTTGCGCGCCAGTGGCAGTGGCGCCAGCGTGCGCAACGAAGGCACGATACGTGCCGCCGACGGCGGCAGCATCGCGCTGATTGGCGGCCAGGTCAGCAACACCGGCACGCTGGTGGCCAACCTGGGTACGGTGGCCCTGGCCGCCGGCAAGCAGGTCACGCTCGACTTCGCAGGAGACGGCCTGCTTAAACTCGCGGTGGACGAAGGCGCGGTCAATGCGCTCGCGCACAACGGCGGGCTGATACAGGCAGACGGCGGCACGGCCTTGCTCACCGCGAAAGCGGCCGACGCGCTGGCCGGCACCGTGGTCAACAACACCGGCGTCATTCAGGCGCGCACACTCGAAAGCCGCGGCGGCGTCATCAAACTGCTGGGCGGCTTTGACGGTGGCACGGTGCAGGTGGGCGGCACGCTGGATGCGTCCGCACCCAGTGGCGGCAACGGCGGCTTTATCGACACCTCGGGCGCGCATGTCAAGGTGGCTGAAGGCTCACACGTCAGCACGCGCGCCGCGCAGGGCAAGACCGGCACCTGGCTGATTGACCCCGCGGACTTCACCATCGCCGCGAGCGGCGGCGACATCAGCGGCGCCACGCTGTCCGCCAATCTGGCCAACAGCGACGTCACCATCCTGTCAAGCAGCGGCAGCAACGCGGCGGGCAACGGCGACATCCACGTCAACGACAACGTGAACTGGAACGCCAACACACTGACGCTAACCGCTGCGCGCGACATCAACATCCGCGCCGTGATGGACGCGACCGGCAGCTCGGCCCTGGTCATGAACACAGGCACCGCCAACGGCGCCGATGCAGGTGTGGCCGGAGGCAAGGTCAAGGTGCCGGTGGACCCGCTCACAGGATTCGCCGGCCGCGTGAACTTCGACCGGGCGGGYACGGGTTTTCTCACCATCAACGGCGAGGGCTACATCGTCATCAACACCCTTGGCACCGAAGGCTCCACCACGGGCCTGCAGTCCATCAACCTCGACGGCGGCCTGCGCTACGCGCTGGGCGCAGACATCGACGCCAGCGCGACCGCGGGCTGGAACGGCAACAAGGGTGCCTCGCCGCTGACGGGGCTGGGCGGCGTGATGGACGGTCTGGKCCACGCCATCAGCAACCTGAAGCTCTGGGTGCCGACGAGCATGACGGGCTTGTTCTCGGTGATCGGCGGAACGGTCAGGAACCTGGACCTCGTCAACGTGACGGGCAATGCTTTTACGGGTGCAGGCGCACTGGCCAGCGACGCCAACAATGCCACGCTGCACAACCTGCGTGCATCGGGCACGCTGGCAGGTCCTGGCTCCAGCGTCGGTGGACTGGTGGGCTTCATGAGTGGCGGAACCTTGCAGGATGCGCACGCCCAGGTGGCCATCAACATGACCAGCAGCGGTGACATGGTGATTGGCGGCCTGGTGGGCGAGGCCATCAACGGGGCCACGCTGCGTGACGTGTCGGCCTCCGGCGCGGTCAACGGGGGCAACAACTACGACTATGTGGGCGGGCTGGTGGGCCGCCTCAGCGGCGGCGCCACCGTGCAGAATGCGCGGGCTTCGGGCGCGGTCACGGGCCGCGCCCACGTGGGCGGGCTGCTGGGCGCGAACGGCAACGCCGACGCGCTCACCGCGGGCACCACCCTGACCAACGTCAGCGCCAGCGGCACCGTCAACGGCATCGGCAGGCTCGGCGGCCAGGGCGTGAACGGAGCGGCCCGCAACGTAGGTGGCCTGGTGGGCTGGAATTTCGGCAACATCTCCCAGGCGAGCGCGACCGGAGCGGTGGTGGCCGACGGCGGCGCGACCACCACCTATACCGGGGTTGGCGGCCTCGTCGGCCAGAACTACTCGGGGGACATCACCAATTCGTATGCCACCGGCTCCGTCACGGCCACGGGACTCACCGGCGTCACGCAGTACGTCGGCGGGCTGGTCGGGCACAGTACTGGCGCGCTGGCTGACGTCTATGCGACCGGCAACGTGAGCGCCACCGGCGACTACACGGGCGGCCTGGTGGGACGCAACACCGGTGCGGTGACGGACGCGCGCTCCGACGCCGTGACCGTGCAGGGACCCGGCAATTACACCGGCGGACTGATCGGCGACCACAGCGGCGGCGCCATCCAGAACGCCCGCGCCACCGCGAACGTCACCAGCCAGCGGCAGTACAGCGGCGGGCTGATCGGCAGATCGACGGGAGCCGACCTCAGCAACGTCACAGCCACCGGCTCCGTCACCAACACAGGCAACGCCGTGGGCAATGCCGGCGCGAACGTCGGCGGCCTGGTGGGGCGGGTCGCCGGCGGGACGATCGACCAGGGGGAAGCGACGGGTGACGTGAGCGGCTATTCATTTGTTGGCGGCCTGGTCGGCAACTTCGAGGGGACCTCGCTGACGCGGTCGAGGTCGACCGGTGCGGTCGCGGGCGACAGCCTCGTCTCCGGCGCGAACGTCGGCGGCCTGGCGGGGTACGCCGGCGGCACGGTCTCCGACGTCCGGGCCACCGGCAACGTCACGGGCCGCAGGTCGGTCGGGGGCCTGATCGGCAACGCCGACGCACAGCTTTCCAACGCGGTGGCGACCGGCAACGTGCAAGGCCTCACGAACGTCGGCGGACTGCTCGGGCAAACCATGGGCGTCATCAGCAACGTGCACGCCGAAGGCTCCGTGCGGGCGACCGACACGGGCAACAGCGATGTCGGCGGCCTGATCGGATCGGCTGAGGCGACGCTCAGCAATGCCTACGCCACCGGCCGGGTGGAGGGTGCCGGCAGCCGGGTGGGCGGCCTGATAGGGCATAGCGTCAACACCGGGGGTGTTCCCACCTCGAACGTCTATGCCACGGGAGAGGTGGTCGGTGCCGGCGGCGTGGGCGGCCTGGTCGGGGTCACCGACGCTGCCAGCGTGATTCGCGGCGCCTACGCGTCGGGGGCCGTCACCGGCACCGGCACCGCGGTGGGCGGCCTGATCGGCAGCAACAGCGGCGCGCTCAGCGATGCCTATGCGAGCGGCAGCGTGAGCGGTGGCAGCCAGGTCGGCGGCTTGATCGGCGATGTGGTGGCCGGCACGGTGGACAAGACCTACGCCACCGGCGCCGTCAGCGGCACCAGCGCCCTGGGCGGGCTGGCCGGCTCGGCCTCCGGCACGGTCACCAACAGCTACTGGGACACCGCCACCACGGGGCAGGCTACCAGCGCTGCCGGCACCGGCCGCACGACCGCGCAGATGCGCCAGCAGGCCACCTTTGCCGGATGGGACGTGGGTGCCACAGGCGGCACGTCCACCGTTTGGCGCATCTACGAAGGCATGACCAGCCCGCTGCTGCGCAACTTTTTGGTGGCGCAAAACGTGGCCAATGTGAACACGGTTTACAACGCGGCGACGCAGGCCGGCAGCGTGGTGGCGCCCTCGGGCACGCGCACCGGCACTGCCGCCAGTGGCCGCAACGTCGGCACCTACACCGCGTTTTCCGACCAGCAGGGGCTGGATATTGTGGGCGGCCTGCTGACTATTACGCCGGCCGCGCTCACCGTGAGCGGCGTGACGGCGAGCGACAAGGTCTACGACGGCAACACTATCGCCGCGTTGAATACCGGCGCGGCTACGCTGTCTGGCGTGCTCGGCAGCGATAACGTTGCCGTCAATTTGAGCAGCGCTACCGGCAACTTTGCCGATAAAAATGTAGGCAATGCCAAAGCAGTAACAGTAAGCGGGGTGGGCTTGTTGTCTGGCACTGATGCGGGCAACTACAGCGTGAGCAGCCCGACCGCGGTGGTCGCCAACATCACGCCTAAAACCTTGACGGTCAGCGGCCTTACTGCRGACAACAAGGTGTACGACGGCAACACCACCGCCACGCTGAACACTGGTGCGGCGGCGCTGGCGGGAATGGTAAGCGGCGACGCTGTGACGCTCGGCCTGAGCGGAGTGACGGGCAGCTTCGCCGATAAAAATGTTGGCAATGCCAAGGCGGTAAACCTGAGCGGGAGCGGCTTGCTGTCTGGCGCCGACGCCGCTAACTACAGCGTCAGCAATCCGGTCGGGCTGGTGGCCAGCATCACGCCCAAAGCACTGACCGTCAGCGGCATCACGGCCAGCGATAAGGTCTACGATGGCAACACTGCCGCTATCGTCAATAGCAGCGGAGCCAACTATGCAGGACTAGTGAGCGGCGATGTACTCAGCGTTAGTGCTACCGGGACTTTCGCCGACAAGAATGTAGCCAACGGCAAAACTGTCACGCTCGTTAGCAGTTATGGCGGTGCCGATGTTGGCAACTACAGCATCACCGATCAAGCAGCGACCACGGCCAGCATCACGCCGAAAGCACTTACGGTCAGCGGCATTACGGCCAGCGATAAAGTTTATGACGGCAGCACCGCCGCTACCGTCAACACCAGCGGCGCAAGCTACGCCGGCCTGATCGCCAACGACGATCTCGCGGTCACTGCCACTGGCGGATTTGCCGACAAAAACGTAGCCAATGGCAAAACCGTGACGCTCGCCAGCAGCTACACGGGCGCCGACGTCGGCAACTACACCATCACCGGCCAGGCTACGACGACGGCGAACATCACACCCAAGGCCTTGACGGTCAGCGGCATCACGGCTGCTGACAAGGTCTACGACGGCAACGCGACCGCTACCGTCAACGTGGCTGGTGCAAGCTACGCCGGCCTGATCACCAACGACGATCTCGCGGTAACTGCCACGGGCGCTTTCGCAGACAAACATGTGGGCAGCGGGAAAGCCGTCGCCCTCAGCAGCAGCTACACAGGCGCCGACGTGGGTAACTACACCATCACCGGTCAGGCGGCGGCCACGGCCAGCATCACCCCGGCCGCGCTGACTGTGACCGCGCAGGCCGACAACCGTGTTTACGACGGCACCACCGCGTCGGCAGCAGCGCCCGTGGTCACCGGCGCGCTGTACGACACAGTTGCCAGCGCAGCCACGCAGACCTTCGACAACAAAAATGCCGGCAGCGGCAAGACGCTGACTGCCGCCGGACTGGTCATGAACGACGGTAATGGCGGCAACAACTACAGCGTCAGCTATGCCGCGAACAACAGCGGTGTCATTACGCCAGCGTCACTTTCGGTGATTGCCGATAACCAGGCCAAACAGGTCTATACGCCCGACCCTTTGCTGACTTACCGCACCGGGCCGTTTGCGGCCGGCGACAGCGCGGCCTCTGTACTGAGCGGTGCGTTGCAGCGCGTGGCGGGCGAGCAGCCTGGCAATTACGCGATCAACCAGGGTTTGCTGGCAGCCAATGGCAACTACACGATCAACTACACGCCCGGCACCTTGTTGATCACGGCCGGACTACTGCCTGGTCAGGCTGCAGGGTCGACCGGCGGCTCACCCTACCAGCAGGCAAAAGCGCAAACGCCGCTGCCAGCGCCTGAGTTCAGGCAGCTGTCTGCGTGTACCCCGCTGGCGGGTCGTGGCAACTGTGCCGGTGAACTGCCGCTAACGATTGTGGATGAGGGCATGCGCATGCCGGCGCTTGCTCAAAGCACCAACTGAAGGACTTTATTCATGCAACCCAGCTGACGGATGATTGGCTCACGGGTTTTCCGGACTTGATGTAGAGCTCGACCGCTCGAATCCTGTCTTGGCACGGATACGTGAACTACCTCCTGATAGTCCAATTTTTGTCTGCATCCCCTCTTGGGCAGGTTATGAGGAATCAAAACAAACCTTAAGCGCAGCATTCCAGGTGCTGGAGTTCAAGGCCGGTTTCCGCTAGGTGCAAGTCATGGCCCACTGCCGGCGGGCGGCCGCCTGAAGGAAGTCGATCACAGCCCGTACGCGCGCCGCGTTACGCAGGTTGGGCAAGGACACTGCGAACATCGTGTGGGTAATACCGGAAGCGTAAGGCGACAAGACCTCCTTCAAAAGGCCCTTGGCCACGTCCCCCGCCGCCAATGGAACCGACAGCATGCCGATGCCCGCCCCGGCCACCAGGGCGTGATGCACCAGGGCCGTGGTATTCATGGCGAGCTGTGACCTGACAGTGGCTTCGACCTTCCGTCCGGCCTTGCGGAACGCCCATGTCACAACGGGCCCCTGCGCGGTATGGGTTACCGTCTGATGCCTGCCCAACTCATCCGGGCCGGCGGGTTCTCCATGTTGGCGCAAATATTCAGGCGAGGCGTACAGGCGGCGTTCAAAGGAGCCAAGGGCACGGGCGACCACAGCCTCGCTATTGCCTACTGTGGTGCGCAGGGCCACATCGATCCCGTCCGTCACGAGATCGGCAACCCGGTCATCGGCCACCACCTCGATGCGCAACTCCGGGTATCGCGCGCGCAGCGCGCCCAGCTGCGGCACAACCAGTTCCTCGCAAATCTCCTGGCTTGAGGCCAGTCGCAGCGCGCCGGCCACGCGATTTCGCTGTTTCGACACCGCGGCAGAGATGTCCTCCATCCGCGCCAGCAGTTCACGTGCTTCCTGCGCCAACTCAAAGCCTTCGGCGGTTGCTGACAGCCCATGCGTGGACCGGCGCAACAAAGTGACCCCGTACCCCGTTTCAAGGCGGTTGACTCCTCGGGTAACGACAGAGACTGCCACGTCCAACTCCCGGGCGGCCGCAGAGAACGAATTGAGGTCGAGTGAGCGAACCAGCCACCGCAAGTCCGCAGGGTCCGGCAGGAAGTGTTTCATCGGGGTTGCCTTTGCGTTTCGAGCAAAACCGATTATGCGGGATGGAGGTTTCCGGCTGTAGTGGCTCGCCCTAAAGTGGCGGCACCAACCCAAAAAAGGAAACAACCATGCCTATCCTCAATGTCAAGATCTCGGCGAACCGTACGCCAGAACTCTCGCAACTCGTCACCGACACGCTGCTGGACCTTTCCAGCCGCTTGCTCGGAAAACGACGTGATCTCACCGCAGTGGTGATCGACTATGTCGATCCGCGCGACTGGTTTGTCGCCGGGAAATCGCTGGCCGAACTGAAGATGACCAGCTTCTACTTCGACATCAAGGTGGTGGACGAAACCAACACCAAGGCCGAAAAGGCCCGGTTTGTCGCCGAATCATTCGAAGCGTTCGGGCGCATCCTGGGAGACCTGCACCCAGAAAGCTACGTGTACGTGCAAGACGTGCGCGGCAGCGCGTACGGCTATGGCGGCCGCACCCAGGAATACCGCCATCAACATCCAGACCAATAAGAGGCAGAGCCATGGAACTAGCAAACACTATCGTCGCCGCGGCTATGCGCCGGGCTGGACTCAGCACCTGGATCCCGGAAGGGGAAGGGAAATGGTCACTTCCGATCCAGTTCCTGCCAGATGGTTCAGGCTGGGTCGAATTGATGCGACTCAAGCCGGGCACACGGCTGGGTTTACACCGGCACACTGGCGAGGTTCACGCCCTGACCTTGGTTGGCGAGCGTCGCCTGAACGACGGTCGCATGGTGGGCGTCGGGGACTACATTCACGAGCCTGCCGGCAATGTGGACTGGTGGGAAGCTGTAGGGGACGAGGATCTGCTGGTGCACGTCGTCGTCAAGGGCAGTGTCGAATACCTCGGAGCGCACCACAGCGTACTGCAGCAAATAACCGCCGCCGACCGGATCTCGGACTACCACCGGTACTGCACAGCAGTCGGCGTGCAGCCTCGCGCACTGGATTAGCTGGGCGATTCACGAATTGCCGACGGTCATGCCCTGCTTCACTGGGCCTTGCCAGCGCTCATTGCTCTGTGCGCCGGGCGTATTGCAAATGTGCACCAAAGCCCAACTGAGAAGTTCCAGCGCCACAGCACCACAACACGCCTTGGTCACATGGAACTGCGGGCCTTGCTGGGTGGGTGGCCGATAACTCGCTTGAACGCCCGGCTGAACGAGGCCTCCGAGTCGTAACCCAGCCGGTCAGCGGCCACTGTGACACGCATGCCGTCCTGCATGATCCAGCTGCGGGCCTGGAACATGCGAATGCGGGCCACGTACCTGGCCGGGCTCTCGCCCACCGAATCCTTGAATGCCTGGGCAAAACGTGATCGCGATGCACCCATGATGTTCGCCATCTCCGGCACGCTCCAGTCCTGCTCCGGCGTCGCGTGAATGGCGACAAGCACCTTGCCCACGCCGGGCGAGCGCAGCGCTGCGATCCAGCCCGTCGAGTTGCTGCAAGCGCATTCCACCCAGGCACGGATGATGCTCGCGGCGAGCACATCGGCCATGCGGGCCAGGATGCCGCAGGCGCCGATGCGGTTGAGCGAGGCTTCACGCTCCATCGCGTCGAGCAGCATGGGTACACCCGGGTCGCGTTGGGCCAGGTCGCCGGCGCGTATCACCTCTGGCATCATGGCCAGCAATGGGTGCAGAGGGTCAAGGTTGAACTTCATGGTGCCGCAGAACATGACGTGGGATGGCGTCTGCGCTGCGGGGGCTCCATCCCGCAACAAATAGATGTCGTCTGCGACCCGCTCGCGATCGAAAGTCGCGAGATCCACCGGCGGCACTTCTGGTGAGCTGGCCACGGTGTGGGCGGTGCTGCGGGGCAGCAGCACTGCGTCACCGGCCTTCAGTTCCATCCACCCGGACCGCTGCGTATGCATCCAGCAATCTCCGCTGGCGACGAAATGAAAACGTGCGGCAGCTTGCGCGGCAAAGGAAATCGCCCACGGCGCGTGCATCAGGCAGCGGCCGTACTCAACGCCGTCCAGGCGCAGGCCCAGCAGGACTTTGGTGAGGGGGTCGGGGCCTGCGGCAGGCAGGCCCCCGTTTTCGTGAGGAGGCTGAACGATGGGCGTAAAAGTTCTGGAGGAATCGTCAAGCATTTCGGCTCTTTCGCCATGGAAAGGTGTCGATGCTAGGCCTAAGCTGGCAACCCTGTCCTCAACAAGGCTTCACATTTCATGTCATCTACTTCCTGTTCTGCCTGTCTCGATCCACTGGCCGCTGGCGCGACCCCTGGCAACGATTCACCTGGCGAAGCCGCCGCCCTCTGGGCGGCGGTTGCTTCACTTTCCCTTGGCGTGTTCGGCCTGGTCACTGCGGAATTCTTGCCGGCCAGCCTGCTGACCGCCATGGCGGCTGACCTGCACGTCACGGCAGGCGCTGCGGGCCAGGCCGTCACGGCCACCGCGCTTGTCGGTGCGGTGGCCGCGCCAACCATCCCCTTGCTGACGGCGCGCTTCGATCGGAAGCGGGTGTTGCTGACGCTCACAGCCCTTCTGTTTGTATCCAACCTGTTGGCGGCGACGGCTGCCTCGCTCGCGGTGCTATTGGTCGCGCGCGTGGTGCTCRGTATTGCGCTCGGTGGATTCTGGTCCATGGCGGCGGCACTGGCCATGCGCCTGGTGCCGGAGCGGCTTTTCCCGCGCGCGATGTCGCTCGTGTTGACGGGCGTGTCCATTGCCACCGTCTGCGCTGCGCCCGTTGGCGCATGGATGGGAAATGTGTGGGGATGGCGTAGCGCTTTTGTCGCGGCAGGTGCTGTCGGCTTGCTGGCTTTCGCTGTGCAGCTGGTCGCGTTGCCGGCACTGCCGCCGCGTGACAAAGCCAGCTTGAAAGGCCTGCGCGATCTGCTCACGCGGGGACCGGTACGMATYGCKCTGCTGGCMGTGYTGCTCGTGATATCCGGCCACTTYGCGGGCTTCACCTACATCCGGCCCGTGCTTGAAGACGTGACCAAGCTGTCGGTGTCGGCGATTTCCGCTGTGCTGCTGGGCTATGGCATCGGCGGTTTCTTCGGGAACTTTGCAGGGGGGTGGCTGGCGGGGCGCAGTGAGCGATACGCGATCGTCGCAKGCAGCGGGATGATCGCCTTGCTTGCGGCTGCGCTGCTCATTGGCGGCAGCTCCACCGTGGTCACCGCTGTGGCGGTGACGCTGTGGGGGTTCGCATTCGGCGCGTTTCCGGTCGGCTTTCAGACCTGGATCGTGCGCGCCGCACCCGACCA
Source organism: Polaromonas sp. P3_C2 (assembly GCF_056402675.1). Classification (NCBI taxonomy): domain Bacteria; kingdom Pseudomonadati; phylum Pseudomonadota; class Betaproteobacteria; order Burkholderiales; family Comamonadaceae; genus Polaromonas; species Polaromonas sp. P3_C2. Next base: position 10,512 of record NZ_JBFUGX010000048.1, read on the forward strand.
GGCAGAGGCCGCGGGCGGCTTGCTGGTGGCAGCGTTCCAGATCGCCATCGCCACGGGCGCCATCGCGGGCGGCCTCATCGTTGACTGGACTGGAGCGCTCGGCGCCCCTGCATTTGCCATGGTGGCTGTAGCCCTGGGCGGCCTGCTGGCATGGCAGCACGGCCCGGGCCCCGCAGCGACCGATGCACGGAGGCAGTCATGACAAAGTCAAGACCAGACCCCAGCATCAATCGGCGCATTACCTTGGCGGCGCACCCGCGCGGCCTGCCCGTTGCGTCTGACTTCAATCTTGTGACCGAGCCTGTGCCGCACGTGGGCGAAAGCCAGGTGCTCTTGCAAACGCAGTTCCTTTCGCTGGACCCGTACATGCGCAACCTGATGGACAAAGTCGGCCCGGGGTACGCGCCTCCTGTTCCGCTAGGCGGCACCATGCCGGGCGGCACAGTCAGCCGTGTCGTCGAATCCAGGCATCCCAAATATCGCGTTGGTGATCTCGTGCTCGCCAACGCTGGCTGGCAGGACTACGCTCTGAGCGATGGGAGCGACCTGCAGTTGATGGATGACATGGGCCGACCATCCCTCGCGCTTGGCGCGCTCGGAATGCCGGGTTTTACAGCGCATGTCGGTCTGCTGGACATCGGCCAGCCAAAGGTTGGTGAAACTGTTGTGGTTGCAGCGGCGACCGGTGCGGTTGGCGCCATGGTCGGCCAGATCGCGAAACTCAAGGGCGCCCGCGTGGTAGGCATCGCCGGAGGTGCCGAAAAGTGCCGCCAGGCGGTCGACGATCTGGGCTTTGATGCCTGCGTCGACAGGCGCGGGCCATTGTTTGGGGAACAGCTTGCTGCCGCATGCCCGGCGGGCATTGACGTGTACTTTGAAAACGTCGGCGGTGACGTATTGTCGGCAGTCCTTCCGCTCCTCAATCTTGGCGCCCGTATGCCTGTGTGCGGTTTTGTCGCACATTACAACGACTCTGCAGGCTCAATCGGCCCCAACCAACTGCCGCAGTTCCTGGCCGCCATTTTGCAAAAGCGGGTGCGGGTGCAGGGGTTCATCATTCTTGACCACTATGGCGCGCGCTTTGACGTGTTCCGCAGTGAAATGGGCGAATGGGTCAACAGTGGGC
>NZ_JBFUGX010000049.1:0-11606 GCF_056402675.1 Polaromonas sp. P3_C2
CGGCAATACGGAGTTGATGGCGCAAGCTGGCGTGTCAGTAGATTCGCTGCTGGCCCAGGCGGAGGCCCTGCGGGCCGAAGGCGCCAGCGTGATGCACCTGGCGGTCGACGGCAAGCTTGCGGGCCTGCTCGCCGTGGCCGACCCGGTGAAAGCCAGCACGCCCGAGGCGCTGGCGGCGCTCAAAGCCGCTGGCTTGCGCGTGATCATGGCCACAGGCGACGGCCTGACCACAGCCAAAGCCATCGCCGGGCGCCTGGGCATTGACGAAGTGCACGGCGGCGTGCAGCCGGCAGACAAGCTGGCACTGGTCAAGCGCCTGCAAGAGGAAGGCCATATCGTTGCCATGGCCGGCGACGGCATCAATGACGCCCCGGCCCTGGCCCAGGCCAACGTGGGCATTGCCATGGGCACAGGTACCGACGTGGCCATGAACAGCGCCCAGATCACGCTGGTGAAAGGTGATTTGCGCGGCATCGCGCAAGCCCGGAAAATTTCGGAGGCGACGATCACCAACATGAAGCAGAACCTCGGTTTTGCCTTCGTCTACAACTCCCTCGGTGTCCCGCTGGCCGCGGGGCTGCTCTTTCCCTTTACCGGCTGGCTGCTGTCGCCCATGATCGCGGCCCTGGCGATGAGCCTGAGTTCGGTGTCGGTGATCAGCAATGCACTGAGGCTGCGCGGGAAGCGTTTGTAACCGGTGCTTAACAGGGCTGACTTCGCCCGGTTTGATTGCTATGCTGCGATGACAAGGCGCCACCCCGGCGCCAGCCAGACTGGGGTCGCCATGGCCACGATCTACAAGGAATTCACCGTCGACGCCGGCATAGACAGCGTCTGGGACGCGCTGCGCGATTTCAACGCTGTGCACCGGCGCCTTGCGCCGGGCTTCGTGGTCGATTGCAAACCTGGCGAAGGCAGCCGCACCGTAACCTTTGCCAACGGCATGGTCGCGCACGAAGTGCTGGTGGGCATCCATGAAGGGATGCACCGCCTCAGCTACACCGTGGTCGGCGGCAAGGCCACCCATCACATGGCTTCGGCGCAGCTGTTTTCCGAGGGCGAAAACCGCACCCGCTTTGTCTGGATCACCGACGTGCTGCCCGATGCACTGGGGGAATACATCGACACGATGATGACCCAGGGCGCGGCGGTGATGCAGCAGGCACTCGGCAGGCCGGCCTGAATTCAGGCCGGCCGCTTGGCCAGCAAGGCCCAGACACCGGCCATGGACAGCAGCGAGCCGCCCGCGAAATTAAAACGCCGCTGAGCGCGCGGTGAGGCCAGCAGTGTACGGGCCGACGCGGCAAACACCGCATACAGCGTGGCGTTCAGGCTGGCCATCACCACAAAGGTCACCGCCAGCACCCAGAGCTGTCGCGTCACGTCGGCGCCGGGGTTGACGAACTGGGGCAGGAAAGCCACAAAAAACACAATGCCCTTGGGGTTGAGTGCAGTGACCAGGTAAGTGTTGCCGAACAGCTTCCACAAGGAGCCAGGCACCTCGGGCGCTGCCGCCTGCATGGGCGAAATTCCGGCGCGCAGGAGCTTGATGCCCAGGTAAAGCAAATACAGGCCACCGGCCCACTTGACTAGCGTGAACCAGAAGGCCGATGCCGCGAGCAAGGCGCCCAGGCCGAACAACGAGACCACCAGCGCCGTCGAGTCACCCAGCGCCACGGCGGCCACCAACGGGATGTTGGCACGCTTGCCGTGCGCCATCGAGTAGCTGATGACCGTCAGGATGGTCGGGCCCGGGATGATGAGCAGGACGGCGGTTGCGGCGACGAAAGCGAGCCAAAGCTGGATGGACATGGTGCGTTGTTCCGAAGTTGTGGATCGATGAAAGGGAGCGTGCTTCATGATACTGCCGGGCGGCCAAAGATGAATCACCTCACCCGCACGGCCCTGCCCGCATTTGCCTAAAATTGCCCATGCCTTCCGCCATCCCGCCCAAGCGCCCCAACGTTGCACCCTCCCCGGCTGCCGGCCTTTTTATCGATGACACCCACACCGCGCGCTGCGCCTGGTGCCAGGCGACGCCCATCTACCGCAACTACCACGACAGCGAGTGGGGCTTTCCGGTGGACGATGAACGCCGGCTCTTCGAAAAAATCTGCCTTGAAGGTTTTCAGGCCGGCCTCAGCTGGCTGACCATCCTGAACAAACGCGAATCCTTTCGCAGCGCGTTCGCCAACTTCGATGCCGAGCAGGTGGCCCGCTTTGGCGAGCGTGACATCAAACGCCTGGTCAATGACGCCGGCATTGTGCGACACGCGGGAAAGATTGCTTCGACCATCAACAATGCCAAGCGCGTCATCGAGCTCCGAAAAGAATTTGGCTCGCTGGGCGCTTTTGTCTGGCGGCTGGAGCCCGAAGCCAAGAGCCGGCCCGCACGCATCACGCACGAGGCCGTGAAAGCCATGCCGACTTCTCCGGCCTCCATCGCACTGTCCAAGGATTTGAAGAAACGCGGTTGGAGCTTTGTGGGCCCCACCACGATGTATGCCTTCATGCAGGCCATGGGCCTGGTCAACGACCATATCGAAGGTTGCGCCAGCCGCAAGTCCGCGCTGGCAGCGCGCACGGCGTTTACCCCGCCTCGCGTGTCGTAACTTAAAGCCAGCGTGCGCGCTTGAAACGCCAATAGAGTAAAGAGCACGCCACCACAATCATGCTGATGGCCATGAGGTAGCCGTAACGCCATTTGAGTTCGTGCATGGCTTCGAAGTTCATGCCCCATATGCCGGCAAACGCCGTGCAGACCGCAAAGATACTGGCCCAGGCCGCGAGCTTCTTGGTCACTTCGCTCTCTTCAATCGTCACCATCGCCAGGTTCACCTGGATAGCAGTGCCTATGGTGTCACGCATGTTTTCGATCAATGCGTTGATGCGCGACAAATGGTCAACCACGTCGCGAAAATAATCCTGCACTCCACTGCAGATCTGAGGAACCCGGCCGCCATAGAGTTTGCTGGCCCCTTCGAGCAGCGGCGCCACTGCGTGCTTGAGCACCATCACGCTGCCCTTGAGTTCGTAGAGCCGTTCGATGTTCTTTCGCGCAGCACCGGGCGTGAAGATTTCCTTCTCGATCAGCTCCAACTCGGTCTCGAGTGCGTCGAGGATGGGAAAGTAACGGTCAACCACCGCGTCCATCAGGGCATACAGCACAAAACCCGAACCGTTGCGCAGCAGCTCCGGTTCGCGCTCGCAGCGCTCACGCACGCCCAGAAACCCCTTCTGGCTGCGGTTGCGCACCGAGAGTACATAGTTCTTCCCGGTGAACACATCCACCTCGCCGACGTGGAGTTCGCCCGGCTTGTCGTTGGACTGCTCAATCAGGTGCAGCACCGAAAACAGCGAAGCGCCGTATTCCTCGATTTTTGGGCGTTGGTGGCCGTGCCGGGCATCTTCGACCGCCAGTTCATGCAGGCCGAACTCATGCTGCATTTCTTCAAGCTCTTCCGGCGTGGCGTCCTGCAGCGCCACCCAGACGAAAGCATCGGGACGGCAGATGTAGTCGCTGATCTCGGTGACCGGGATGTCGGCAAGCTTGGTGCCGTTCTGGTAGACCACGCAATTGATAAGCATCTGATGTTTCCCGCAAGTTGTCTGCCTGCGTGAATTCTGGCACAGCGCTGATATGCCGTCACGCTGAGATCAGGATGGGCGGCGCGGAACCACCAGGTTGTAGACGGATTGCTGCAGCACCTCGCCGTGCTGGTTGAGCGTCTGGCTGCGCACCACYACCCTGCCTCTATCGGGCCGCGAAGCTGAGGGCGTCACGCTCACCACTTCTGTCTCTACATGCAGCACATTGCCGGGGCGCGTGGGTTTGGGCCAACTGATCTCGCCCCCTGCGCCTATGATTCCGCCGGCCAGCGGCAAACCACCACCCACCAGCAGCCGCATCGTGACAGCCGCCGTGTGCCAGCCGCTCGCGGCCAAGCCGCCAAAGAGTGTGGCCTTGGCTGCTTCGTGGTCCAGGTGAAATGGCTGCGGATCAAACTGCGCGGCAAACGAGGTGATCTGCGCCTCATCCAGCGCGTGCTCGCCACTGACGAAGCGGTCGCCGGGCTGCAAGTCCTCAAGGTAGCGCAATGCGGTAGCGGCGGTTTTGGGGACCTTGCTCATGCCTTGTTTTTTCACCTTCAGGCTGCGGCCTTGGCAGCCATTTGCCGCGGCAGCAGCGCTTCGCGGATCGGCAGGTTCACCAACGCGGCGCCTGTGGCCAGCACGATGTCGATGTACCAGACCCAGTCGTAGCTGCCGGTTGCCTGGAATATATAGCCGCCCAGATAAGCACCCAGGAAACCACCCACCTGGTGCGACAACATCACCACGCCGAACAGCATGGCCATGTTGGCCGTACCGAACATCTTGGCGACCAGGCCCACCGTGGGTGGAACGGTCGAAAGGAAGGTCACGCCCATGACGGCGGCGAAGATCAGCATCACGGCCGGGGTCTTGGGCGCCAGCAGGAAGATGAGTACGGCGAGGCCACGCGTTGTATAGAGCAGCGCCAGCAAGGACTTCATGCGCCAGCGGCCGACGGCCCAACCCATGGCCAGACTGCCGACGATGTTGAAGAGGCCAATCATCGCAAGCGACCAACCGCCAATTTCGGGCGGCAAACCACAGGCCGCTATCACGCCGGGGAGGTGAGTCGCCAGAAACGCCACGTGAAAACCGCACACCAGAAAACCCGCCGCGAGGTAACGATAGCTAGGCGTTGCGATGGCCTGGCTAATGGCTTGACGTGCGCTCAGCGCTTTCGTGCCCGAGGCCGCCGCAGCCTGGGCTGCCAGCGCATTCGAATTGCCTTTCAGCACCAGCACCGCAGGCACCGCCAGCAGCACCAGCGCGCCCAGCCACTGCATTGCACTGGCCCAGCCGACAGCGGCTGTGAGGCCAATGGCGATAGGCGCCATCGCGAACTGCCCAAAAGAGCCGCCCGCGTTGACGATGCCGGTGGCCAGGCCGCGCTTTTCAGGCGGCACCAGGCGTGTGCTGGCGGCCATCAGCACAGAAGGCCCGGCCATCCCGGCACCGCCCGCCGCAAGCACGCCGATGGCAAAGATCAGGCCGGCTGTGCTGGTCATCAGCGGCGTGATGATGGTGCCAATCGCCACCAACACAACACCCATGAAGATCACACGGCCAGTACCGATGCGGTCAGCCACCGCGCCGGCGAAGGGCTGCGTCAGCCCCCACCAGAGTTGGCCGAAAGCGAAGGCCAGGCTGATGCTGCCGATACCCAGTGCGGTCGAAGTATTGAGCGCAGAGAGGAACAGGCCCATGGTCTGTCGCACGCCCATGGTGAGGGCAAAGGTGCCGCCGGCAGCCAGTAGGACCAGCCACATCGCGATGCGGCGCGCCGGCAGTGCAGTGGAAGAAGCGGAAGGCGTGACGCTGGACGGGGAAGGCTCGGGGTTACTCATCATCAGCTCCAGATTCGATGGGGGACAAAAGCTCTAAAGATTCGTTGATCAGGTTATGCAGGGCCAGCACACGCCCGGCGCCCAACAGTGCGTTGAGCTGCTCCTGCGCAGCCCTCCACCGTGATCGGGCCTCCTCACGCTTGGCACGGCCCGCGTCAGTCAGCACCACGGTACGGCTGCGCGCATCGGTGCCTGCGGCGAGCTCAATCCAGCCGGCGTCGATCAGCGGCTTGAGGTTGCGCGTGAGGGTGGAGGCACTCATCTTCATGCCACGCGCCAGCTCGCCCGGTCGCATGGGGCCCAGCTTCAGCACATAAGTCAGCAGGGAATACTGCGTGGTCTTCAGTCCGGCCTTGGTCATTTCCAGGTCGTAGTGGTGCGCGACGCGGCGCATCAGCTGGCGCAGCTTGACATTGGTGCAGCCCTGCACTTTGAGTTCGGCCTGGGTTGACAGGCGGGTTTTCTCGCTCATAATTTGATTGTAGCTACAATCATTGTATATGCAACATTTATAAATGCCATGACCCTGCAAGACACATTGACTCAGTGGATGGAACAAAGCGCCGCAGTGCGCGCCCGCATGATGGACGGCGGCGGCAAACCTGGTCTGGCCCGACCGGAAGACGTCACAGGCAAGACCGGCATGGAAGTGATGCAGGCCATGCTCGCCGGCCAATTGCCCTACCCCCACATTGCTGAAACACTGGATTTCTCCCTGATTGAGGTTGAGCCCGGTAAAGCCACCTTCCAGGGCACGCCGCAGCTCAAGCACTACAACCCGCTGGGCACTGTGCACGGCGGCTGGTACGCCACGCTGCTCGACTCCGCCGTGGGCTGCGCCGTGCACACCATGATGCCGGTCGGCCGGGCCTACACCACCGCCGAACTCAGCATCAACATCGTGCGTGCCGCCTCACACAAGACCGGCCCGCTGCGCGCCATCGGCACGGTGATCCACTGCGGCCGCCAGTTGGCAACGGCCGAGGGCCGCATCGTCGGGCCGGACGGCAAGCTGTATGCGCATGCGACCACGACCTGTCTGGTGTTTGAGGTCGGGGGAGCCAAGGCTGACCAAGGCACCTGATACAAGCCAATGTGGCGGTGAATGGAAATCCCCGACGCATCCACCGCCACGGTCACCGGAAAATTCTCCAGTTACGCCACTTGGCCGGCATGCCCCCCCAAAAAGCCGGTTCGATGACCTGACCGAGAGATCCTTGAAGAAGGGCTCACACCAGGACCAAAAATCCCGRCAGACTGTCCGCATGCGGACAATTTATGTTCTTTTTTCGATTCGCCCCGCTATTCAAGCGGAATATGCGGGGAAGCCCCTGTTATATCTGACAGGGTAAGGCTTGATTCAGCCTTGCACGGCGCATAGACTGCGCGAACATCAAAAGAAGAATAAGAGCATTTGGCAAGACAAGCACTCAACCTGGAAATGCAACGCAATGATTACCTCCCCGAACGACCATGCGCCAACCCCCTTTCAGGTTCTGCACCAGCCGATGGATGCTCCAGGCGCCATTTTCCTCACCGGCGGAACACCCTTCATTTCGGCATCTCCCCGGGGAAACTTCGCCGAGGAAATCACGCTCTGCCATCTGGATACTCCGTTAAAGATGGAAAAGGTCCAGAGCCTGCGCGGCCACATCAACCTGCCGTCAGGATGCCGTGACGCGCGGTTTTTTGAACAAGAAAAAAAAGAGACGAATTGGGCTTTGTGTTTGCGTTTGAGTTCCAACGCGTGGTGATTGGCACCTTGAGGCTGGTTCCCATGCACAAGGGGCTGACCTCACTTGAAAAGCTGTTGGCGGAAAAACAATTGATTGAGCCAGAGACCTGCCGAAACAGCTGGGAAATCGGGCGCCTTGTGCTCAATCCTGATTACAGAAGCGGCCCCGATCTTGTGAAGCGATGCATATTTTTGGGTGTTTCGTATCTTGCGCGGCATACCGATGGGCAAGACCTCTTTGCCTCCTGCACGCCGGTGCTGAGCCGCTTGTACAGGCGTTTCGGGTTTTCCACCATCGCCAACAATATACGGGTGGATGGGGCGGACGAATCGTTTGCCCTGATACATGGACAGGTACCGGACATTCTCAAATCGTCTGACTGTCAGTAAGTCATGCACGGGAATATTTCATATTGCAGCCGCATCCTCCACCAGAGACCGGAAGAAGCTGCTGTTGATGGTTTTTCCGCGTCAACAGGATTGAAATATATATGGGCTGGTTAAAAAGACTCTTTGGCCACTATGAGGCTTACCACGCACATGGCAGGCCCTTGCTCAAATACATTGGCATCGTAGGCGCCCTGACCTATGTGGTGTTTTACCTGATACGGTTCACGAAACCCAATCCTCGTCCCTACGATGACCTGGGAATGCGGGTGCTGGTCGTAATTCTCTTTACCGCGCTGGCGATGAAAAATCGCTGGCCCCAGAAGCTGAAGAAATACTACTTCGCCTATTCCTACTGGGCATTGATTTATTGCCTGCCGTTTTTCAACGTATTTCTATCGCTGAAGCGGCACGGAGGTATCCCCGCGATCTCCAACTGTTTTATCGCACTCAGTTTTCTGGTCATGATCGCCGACTGGCGCAACACGATTGCCATGTTGGTAATCGGTTGCGGCAGCGCGGCGTTGCTGTACGTCGCCATCACGCCCAACCCCTCAATCCCCATGGACATGGTGGCCCAGCTTCCGGCCTACCTGCTGATTCTTATCGGCGGCGCCGCATTCAAGCTTTCGGAAAAGCAGATAGATGCCGAGAAATTGCGCATTGCAAACTCCCTTGCCGGCTCGATCGCCCATGAAATGCGCAACCCGCTCGCACAGGCCAAGATGAGCCTGGAGAGTATCGGGGAAATGCTGCCCGCGAACGGTATCGCGGTCCCCGCCGAACACACTTCCCGCATGCGCCAGTTTGTCAACATGGGGGAGATCGCTGTACACAGGGGTAACCAGGTGATTGACCTGATCCTGGGATCCTTCAAGTCCAGCGCGGTGGACCGAAGCAAATTTGAGTATTTATCCGCCGCAAAAATAACTCAGAAGGCGGTGGACGAATACAGTTTTCCCGATCGGCACCTGCGCAGTGATGGTGGCAACTTACGTGACAGTGTCACAGTGCGTGTCGTGAAGGACTTCACCTTTTACGGGGACGAAACCCCTTATGTTTTTGTGCTCTTCAACCTGATCAAGAACGCGCTCTATTACCTCGACCAAAAGTCCGGCGCAACAATCGTACTGACGATAGACGATCACAAGGTAACCGTCAGAGACACGGGCCCGGGCATCGACAAGGAGGTGCTGGCACACCTGTTTGAATCCTTCATGACCTCAGGAAAGGCCGAGGGGACAGGCCTTGGGCTGTCGTATTGCAAACGCACCATGCAAAGCTTTGGTGGTGACATTCATTGCGATTCCGCGGTCGGTGAATTTACACAGTTCACGCTGACCTTCCCCCCAATACCGCAAACCGGGATGGGCAAGGCCGCCGCAGCGCCGGAAGCGCCTCGGCAGGCAGCCAGCCCGGCCATCCCCGGCAATGTGCTGGAAGGCAGAACCGTCATATTGGCCGAAGACGACGAACTTAACCGCATCATGGTGGGCGAGCGCTTGAAAAGCTGGGGCTTGACAGTGCTGGAGGCCGAAGGGGGGCGCCAGGTTCTGGCCCACCTGGACAGCACACCAAGCGTCGATTTGATCTTGATGGATATGAACATGCCCGGTTTGAACGGCGTGCAAACGACCCAGGCGATTCGCTCGCGGGATTGGGAGCATCAGGGTATTTTTATCCTCGCACTTTCCGGGAACTCCGATGAGCTTGATGTCAGGACAGCCTTGAACGCCGGCATGAATGGCTACATCCTGAAAAATGGCGACATGAAGTTGCTGCAAGGAAAAATGCTGGAGGCTTTGGCGGCAACAAGGTAGTCCCGGGGAAATCCCACCGCGCGAAGCCCCTCATCGGTCATTGCGCGGCATGCATCGCCATCAGCTTTGCATCCCTACGCATGCGGCCTGCACAGGGAGCGAAGATTGGCGACAATGGGCAGTCCGCCACTCCCCACCTTCATCACCATGCGACTCCTACACACCATGCTGCGCGTTGGCAGTCTCCAGCGCTCCATCGACTTCTACACGCAGGTTCTTGGCATGAAGCTGCTGCGCACCTCGGAAAATCCCGAGTACAAATACAGCCTGGCCTTTGTGGGCTATGAAGGCAACCCGGCGCAGGCCGAAATCGAGCTGACCTACAACTGGGGCACCGAAAGCTACGACATGGGCACGGCTTTTGGCCACATCGCGCTGGGCGTACCTGACGCCTATGCAGCTTGCGACAAGATCAAGGCCGCTGGCGGCAACGTCACGCGTGAGGCCGGCCCGGTCAAGGGCGGGACCACGGTGATTGCCTTTGTGACGGACCCGGACGGCTACAAGATTGAGCTGATCCAGCGCGATGAAAGCGCTTCGGGCGCTGGCCTGCGTTAGTTCATTGCACTTCGCTGCTATTCTTTTAATAGCGGCTTGCGCTCATCCAGCAAGGCTGGGAGCGCTATTTTCCTCATAAATAGCGGGCAGGCTGCCAGGCTCGGGCAGCATTGCGTGCCAGCTGGCAGGCCTGAAAAGCCAGTGCAGTGACGTGTGACCAGTTGCCGCGAGCCAGCGTGTCCGCAGGGGTCAACCAGGACCCGCCTACACACACCACATTGGGCAGCGCCAGAAACTCAGGCGCATTGGCCACCGTGACGCCGCCCGTCGGGCAAAACCGCACGTCGCCGAATGGTCCGTTCCAGGCCTTCAACATGGCCGGGCCACCCGCCTGCATGGCCGGGAAAAATTTGAGTTCCGTCAGGCCGTCCTCCTGCGCCATCATGATCTCGCTTCCGGTAGCCACCCCTGGCAGCAGCGGCAGGCCGGAATCCTTACAGGCCTGTCCCATCGCATGGGTGTAACCGGGGCTCACCGCAAAGCGTGCACCGGCCATGGCGCAGGCTTGGGCATCGGCGGCACTGCGCACAGTGCCCGCACCCACCACGGCTTCCGGCACATCGCGTGCAATGGCCTCAATGCAGGCCAGCGCTTGCGGCGTGCGCAAGGTGACTTCGAGCATGCGAATGCCACCGGCCACCAGCGCACGTGCCAGCGGCACCGCCTGGCTCACGTCGGTCAGCACAATCACGGGTATCACGGGGGCGTCCTGCATGATCTGCAGGGGGGTCAGTTTTCCGCTGACGTTCAGGTTCACATCCACGATAAAGCTCCTTCTTCAGCCGTCAGCGCGTGACGGCGCATACCGGCAAACAGCTCCCGTCCCATGCCGATGCCGTTGGCCGCGCGCAAATCGGCAGGCATGGTGTCGACCGGCCTCGCGGTCCATTCTGCATCGTTCACCAGCACCTTCAATTCGCCAGTGATGGCATCCACACGAATTACATCACCGTCGCGCACCTTGGCCAGCGGGCCGCCGGCAGCGGCTTCGGGCGACACATGAATGGCGGCCGGCACCTTGCCCGAAGCGCCGCTCATGCGGCCGTCAGTGACCAGCGCGACCTTGAATCCCTTGCCCTGCAACACGGCCAGCGGCGGCGTCAGTTTGTGCAGCTCGGGCATGCCGTTGGCTTGCGGGCCTTGCCAGCGCACCACACACACCACGTCGCGGTTCAACTCGCCAGCGCTGAAGGCGATGTGCAAGGCTTCCTGCGAATCAAACACCCGGGCCGATGCCTCGATGACATGGCGGTCGTCAGGCACGGCGGAGACCTTGATCACGCTACGGCCCAGGTTGCCCTGCAGCAGCTTGAGACCCCCGGTGGCGCTGAAAGGTTTGGCAGGCGTGCGCACGATGGCCTCGTCTTTGGAAGCGCCCGCGTCGTGCCAGACAAGCGCCGCGCCGGCCAGCGCCGGCTCGCGTGTGTATTCGCGGATGCCGCCTTCACGCACCGTGAGCACGTCTTCATGCATGAAGCCCGCATCCAGCAACTCGCGAATGATGAAGCCGGGGCCGCCTGCGGCCTGGAACTGGTTCACGTCGGCGCTGCCGTTGGGGTAGACATGGGCCAGCGTCGGCACCACGTCAGAGAGGTCCGAAAAATCATTCCAGTCGATCACGATGCCGGCCGAATGCGCAACGGCTACCCAATGGATCAGGTGATTGGT
>NZ_JBFUGX010000050.1:0-11546 GCF_056402675.1 Polaromonas sp. P3_C2
GTGCCAACGGTGCAGTACACCCACGGCATGCTGAGCTGCAGCGAATTCACCGGCGTGCCCTTGCGCACCCTGCTGGAGCTGTGCGGTGCCGACCTCAAGCGCGCCAAATTCATTCTGGCCGAGGGGGCCGACGGCTCAGGCATGACCCGCACCATCCCCATGAGCCTGGTGATGAGCGGTGAGGTGCTGGTGGCCTATGGCCAGAACGGCGAAATGCTGCGCCCTGAAAACGGCTACCCGTTGCGGCTTATCGTGCCGGGCGTGCAGGGCGTGAGCTGGATCAAATACCTGCGGCGCATCGAGGTGGGCGACATGCCTTATGGCACCAAGGATGAGACGATCCATTACGTCGACCTGCAGCCCAGCGGCCTGCACCGGCAATACACCAGCATCCAGGAAGTCAAAAGCGTGGTGACCTCGCCCAGCGGCGGGCAGGTACTGCTGCAAAAGGGCTTTCACAACGTCACGGGGCTGGCCTGGAGCGGCCGGGGCAAGATCAAACGTGTGGACGTTTCCGTGGACGGTGGGCGCAACTGGGCGCCGGCGCGCCTGGAGGGGCCGGTGTTGGCCAAATGCCTGACGCGTTTTAATGCCGATTTTGTGTGGGACGGCAAACCCGCCATTTTCCAGAGCCGCGCTGTTGACGAGACCGGCCAGATCCAGCCGACGTACAACGAACTGCGCAAAGTGCGAGCGTCCCGCAGCATTTATCACAACAACGCCATCCAGTCGTGGTCGCTGGAAGAAAACGGCGAGGTGAAAAATGTCCAGATCTAAGGCTTTGTCCGTTTCTCATGGCGTCCGCGTTGCGATGGGCTCGCTGCTGCTGGCGGGTGTTACCCAATGGGCTGCGGCTGCTGATAAACCGGTGATTCTCTCCAGCATCGGCCGCACGGCGACACCGGCGGAAGTCAAAGCCTGGGACATTGACGTGCGGCCCGACTTCAAGGGCCTGCCCAAAGGGCAGGGCTCGGTACGGCAGGGTGAAGTGATCTGGGAGGCGCAATGTGCGTCCTGCCACGGCAGTTTTGCCGAGTCGTCCGAAGTGTTCACGCCGATTGCCGGCGGCGTCACGGCTGAAGACATCAAGAATGGCCGCGTGGATGGTCTGATGCCTGGCTCCAACCAGCCGAACCGCACCACATTGATGAAAGTCTCCACGCTGTCGACGCTCTGGGACTACATCAACCGCGCCATGCCGTGGAATGCCCCCAAAACATTGACGGCCGACGAGGTTTATGCCGTCACTGCCTACATCCTGAACCTGGGCAATATCCTGCCCGACAACTTCACCTTGTCGGACGCCAATATCCGCGAGGTACAGGCCCGTTTGCCCAACCGCAACGGCATGACGACGTCGCACGCGATGTGGCCGGGCAAGGAGCTGGGCGGCACGGCGCGCCCCGATGTCCAGGGCTCGGCCTGCATGAAAAATTGCGCCGGCGAGGTGGTGGTCAAAAGCTTTTTGCCAGACTATGCACGCAACGCCCATGGCAACCTGGCCGAGCAGTCGCGACTGGTGGGTGCCAGCCGGGGTGTGGACACCACCCGGCCGCCCATGGCCGGAATATTTGAATCAAATACGGCCCCAAACCAGACAGGACGTGCGCAAGCAGCTCCTGAAAAGATAGCAAACTCCACGCCGGTTGTTGCTGTGCAGCTGCCAGCTGTCGTTAAAACCGCCGCGCCCGGCGTTGCGTCCGTCATGCCGTTGCTGCAAAAAAATACCTGCACCGCCTGCCATGGCATGGACAGCAAGATGGTGGGGCCATCCTTCAAGGATATAGCCAACAAATATAAAGACCGCGCCGACGCGACGGTTTACCTCTCGGGCAAAATCAAGGCCGGAGGGCAGGGTGTCTGGGGCGCAATCCCCATGCCGCCGCAGGCACTGAGTGCGGCGGAGTCGGCGCAGATTTCCCAATGGCTGGCTCAAGGCGCGTCAAAATGAGGCACATGGAAATTGACGATGTCGAGACAGCCGGCTTTAACTTTTTCACAGCGTGGTCGGGATAAGTACCGTTCCACGGCTTGACGTTTTTGTGTCCAATCGTTGTTAGTTTTTCAGACATTCAAGTTATATAAAAAAGGAGTTCACCATGGAACGTCGTGATTTTCTGGCCAGCAGTTCTGGCGCCACTGCGCTGGTGCTGGTAGCGGCCACCGGGCTGAACCCGGCCCACGCGCAAAACGCGCCAGGCTGGAACAAAGCCGCTTTTGACAGCAAGTCCCTGGCAGATGCCGCCAAGGCCATGGGCGCGACCAGCGCTCCGGTTGAAAGCAAGGACCTGCTGCTGCAGGCGCCCGAAATTGCCGAGAACGGCAATGTGGTGCGTGTCGGCGCGCAAAGCAACATTGCCAACACCACCCAAATTGCGCTCGTTGTCGAAAAGAACCCCAGCGCGCTGGCTGCCGTGTTCGAGATTCCCGCCGGCACCGACGCCAACGTCTCGACCAACATCAAGATGGGCCAGTCATCCAATGTTTATGCACTGGCCAAGGCCGGTGACAAGTACTTTTATGCGGTCAAGGAAGTGAAGGTGACTTTGGGCGGTTGCGGCGGTTAAGCCGTCCCGACTTCGACAACCACCACAACCCTTGAAATCAGGAGAAAAAAATGTCAGAACCGATGCGAATCCGGGCACAGGCCCAAGGCGATAAAACCACCGTGCGCGTGCTGGTGAGCCACGAAATGGAAAGCGGCCAGCGCAAGGATGCGGCCGGCAAGACCGTCCCGGCCTGGTTTATCCAGAACATCAGCGCCACCTGGAACGGCAAGACCGTGATGAGCGCGCAGTGGGGCACGGCCGTTTCCAAGAACCCTTTTGTGCAGTTCAGCTTCAAAGGTGGCAAGGCTGGCGACAAGATCGCGGTCAGCTGGGTCGACAACCACGGCGACAAGCGTACCGACGAAGCCGTCATTGCCTGAATCCCGACGGTTTCCCGCCGCGCCCCCTTTGCTGCCCCACAACGATATTTGAGGAGTCCACGATGAAGTTGAGCCTGTTTGGGCTGGCGGCCCTGGCCGCCACGGCCATCTTGTCATTGCCTGCTGCGGCGCAGAAGAGCACCGCTGAAGGTATTGCCGAATACCGCGCCATGCTGGCCGACGGCAACCCGGCCGAGCTGTACGAAGCCCGTGGCGAGGCACTCTGGAAACAGGCGCGCGGCCCCAAAAATGCCTCGCTTGAAAAATGCGACCTGGGCAAGGGCCCGGGCGTGGTGAAAGGTGCTTTCGTCGAGCTGCCGCGCTTCTTTGCCGACACCCAGCGGGTGCAGGACATGGAGTCGCGCCTGCTGACCTGCATGGAGCAATTGCAGGGTTTTAATGCCGCCGAGATCGCCAAAACTCCTTTCGGTGCGGGTGAGCAGAAGTCCATCGAGTCGCTGGTGGCCTATATCTCGGGTGAATCGCGCGACATGACCTTCAAGGTGCCGCAGTCGCACGCCAAGGAAAAGCTGATGTACGAGGTCGGCAAGAAGGTGTTTTACCTGCGCGGCGGACCTTACGACTTTTCCTGTGCATCCTGCCATGGTGAAGACAACAAGCGTGTCCGCCTGCAGGATTTGCCCAACCTCACCAAACAGCCCGGCGCCGGCAACGGTTTTGGCGCCTGGCCGGCCTACCGGGTCTCAAGCGGGGATCTGTGGAGCATGCAGCGCCGCCTGAATGACTGTTATCGCCAGCAGCGTTTCCCTTTCCCGGGCTACGCCTCCGACGCCACCATCGCCCTGGGCGTGTTCATGGGCGTCAACAGCAAGGGCGGTGCTTCCATTGCGCCGGCCCTCAAACGCTAATCAGGCAGGAGAGAACTGATGAACACGATTTACACCAAAGCCGCCCTGTCTTCCGCCTGCCTGGCATTGACCGCCTTTTTCCTGTCCAGTTGCGCCATTGCGCCCACGGCGCAGGAGGTAGACGAAGCCACCCAGCAGGTGCTGAAAAGCTCCTTCCGTGAGCAGGGCATCGCGAAGATGGACCGCCTGACGCTGGACGCTTCCAACCAGGCCTGCTCGGAAGCCGCCGGCAAGCCGCTGGAGGAAAAAGCAGCCAAAGCCATTGAAGAAGCCAACCTCAAAACCGTGAAACTGCCTTCCGATGGCAAGTACCTCGGTAGCTGGAGTGAAGGCGAAAAAATTGCGCAGAACGGCCGCGGCCTGACCTGGAGCGACAAGCCCGGCGAAGCCAATGGCRGCAGCTGTTACAACTGCCACCAGATCAGCAAGGCCGAGCTGTCTTTCGGCTCCATCGGCCCCAGCCTTTACAACTACGGCAAGCTGCGCGGTGTAAGCAATCCGGCGTCACCCGAGAGCAAACCCATCGTGGAGTACACCTGGGGCAAGCTGTGGAACGCCAAAGCCTACAACGCGTGTTCCGACATGCCGAGGTTCGGCCATGCCGCCATCCTGAACGAGCAGCAGATTCGTGACGTGATGGCGCTGCTGCTGGATCCGAATTCGCCTGTCAACAAGTGATTTGAGTGTTTTGTGCCGCCAGGCCAATAGTGACGAGCGCAAGCAGCTCCTGAATTGATAGCAATCTGATGCTTTGCCTGGGTAACCGGGCAGGATGACCAACGCCATGAACCTGTCCCGCCGAGAGTTTGCAAGTGTCATGGCCGCTGCGCTGGCCGCCGGTTTTCCCCTCCAGCGTGAGGCCGGCGCCGCCCAGGCTGCGGGCCTGTACGAGCTGCCGCGCACCGGCAATGTGCATCTGCTGCACATGACCGATTGCCATGCCCAGCTGCTGCCGATCTATTTCCGCGAACCCTCCGTCAATCTGGGTGTGGGGGCGATGCGCGGGCAGGCGCCGCACCTGGTGGGCGAACATCTGCTCAAGGCCGCCAGCCTGAAGTCGGGTACGCCCGAGGCGCATGCGTTGACCTTCCTGAACTTTGAGCGGGCCGCGCGCCAGTACGGCAAGGTGGGCGGCTTTGCACATCTTGCAACGCTGGTAAAGCAACTGAAGGCTGGCCGGCCGGGTGCCTTACTGCTCGACGGCGGTGACACCTGGCAGGGCAGCGCCACGGCGCTCTGGACACAGGGCCAGGACATGGTGGATGCAGCCAGGCTGCTGGGCGTGGATGTGATGACGGGCCATTGGGACTTCACCTATGGCGAAGAGCGCATCAAAAAAATCGTCGAGCAGGACTTTGCCGGCAAGATTGACTTTATCGCGCAAAACGTCAAAACCAGCGACTTCGGCGACCCGGTGTTCAAGCCCTACGTCATCAAGGAAATGAATGGCGTGCCTGTTGCCATCGTCGGCCAGGCTTTTCCCTACACACCGATCGCCAATCCTGGCTGGCTCACGCCGAACTGGACTTTCGGCATCCGCGAAAGCGAGATGCAGGAAACGGTGAATGAGGCGCGTGCCAAAGGAGCGCAAGCCGTGGTGCTGCTCAGCCACAACGGCATGGATGTGGACCTCAAGATGGCCTCGCGTGTCACGGGGATCGACGTGATTCTGGGCGGCCACACCCATGACGGCGTGCCGGTGCCTGTCATCGTCAAAAACCCCGGCGGGCAGACCATCGTGACCAACGCTGGCAGCAACGGCAAGTTTTTGGGCGTGCTGGACCTCAACGTCAAGGACGGCAAGGTGGCCGGTTTCAACTACCGGCTGCTGCCGGTGTTTGCCAATCTGTTGCCGGCCGATGCGGCCATGAATACGCTGATCGACAAGGTGAGGGCGCCTTACACCGCCAAATTGGGTGAAAAACTGGCTGTGACGGAAGGCACGCTGTACCGCCGCGGCAACTTCAACGGCAGCTTTGACCAGCTGATCCTGGACGCCCTGATGAATGTGCGTGGCGCCGAGATCGCGTTTTCGCCCGGATTCCGCTGGGGAACCTCTCTGCTGCCCGGCCAGGCCATTACGCGCGAGCACGTGATGGACCAGACTGCGATCAYGTATCCCTGGACCACGCTGACGGACATGCGCGGCGACATGATCAAGACCATCCTGGAGGACGTGGGCGACAACCTGTTCAACCCCGACCCGTATTATCAGCAGGGCGGCGACATGGTGCGTGTGGGCGGTTTGACCTACACCTGCGAGCCCGGCGCCAAAATGGGTGAGCGCATCCAGGACATGCGTCTGGGCGGCAAGCCCATCGAAGCCGGCAAGACTTACAAGGTGGCCGGCTGGGCGCCGGTGGCCGAGGCCAGCAAAAATGCCGGTCCCCCGGTCTGGGAGGTGGTGGAAAGCTATCTGAAGGCCAAAAAGGTCATTCAACCTGTCAAACCCAACACTCCGCGGCTTGTGGGTGTGACCGGCAATCCGGGCCTTGCCGTCTGACTTTCAGCCCCCAAATGCAGCAGTAGCTTCGAAGCATGTGAGAGCATGTAAGAGGTATGTGGGAGCGTTGGGCGTGCGTAGAAGCCATGGCCTTTTCGGGTATGGTCATGAGCACCGTCTTTCCGCTGTCACAGTTCGGTGGCACAATCTGGGTTGTTTCTGAAGGCCCTTCCTGCCACAGTCGCATCCGCTAATCGGTCCAGCCGTGTTGCGGAAGGTTAATTAACCAGCTTTAACCAGCTAATGTTTCCCCAAGGGAAACGGAGGTCAGCGGATATGAGTTCCATCCCGACGGCATCGTCCGTCTATTCAGCCTATCAAGGCAACACCTATCTCTTCGGCGGCAACGCGCCCTATGTCGAAGAGATGTACGAAAACTACCTTGCCAACCCCGGCAGCGTGCCCGACAACTGGCGCGAGTATTTCGACGCACTCCAGCACGTTCCCGCCGTCGACGGCAGCAATGCCAAGGACGTTCCGCATCTGCCGGTCGTCAACGCCTTTGCCGAGCGCGCCAAGCAGGGCCAGACCAAAGTTGTGGTCGCCAGCGGCGCCGACTCCGAAATGGGCCGCAAGCGCACGGCCGTCCAGCAACTGATCGCCGCCTACCGCAACGTCGGCGCACGCTGGGCCGACCTGGATCCACTCAAGCGTGCCGAACGCGACAAGATTCCCGAACTGGAGCCGTCTTTCTACGGTTTCAGCGACGCCGACCAGGAAACCGTGTTCAACACCAGCAACACGTTCTTCGGCAAAGACACCATGAGCCTGCGCGAGCTCATGAACGCGCTGCGCGAAACCTACTGCGGCACGATTGGCGCCGAGTACATGTACGCGACCGACCAGAACCACAAGCGCTGGTGGCAGCAAAAGCTCGAATCGATTCGCAGCAAACCCAATTTCACCAAGGAAAAGAAGCTCCACATCCTGGACCGGCTGACCGCAGCCGAAGGCCTGGAGCGTTTCCTGCACACCAAGTACGTCGGCCAGAAGCGCTTTTCGCTGGAAGGCGGCGAAAGCTTCATCGCCTGCATGGACGAGCTGATCCAGCAGGGCGGTATCAAGGGCGTGCAGGAAATAGTGATCGGCATGGCCCACCGCGGCCGCCTGAATGTGCTGGTCAATTCCCTGGGCAAAGTCCCCGCCGACCTGTTCGCCGAGTTCGACCACACCGCGCCTGAAGACCTGCCAAGCGGTGACGTCAAATACCACCAGGGCTTCAGCTCCGACGTGACCACCCCTGGCGGCCCGGTCCACCTGACTTTGGCTTTCAATCCCTCTCACCTGGAAATCGTCAATCCCGTGGTTGAAGGTTCGGTACGCGCCCGCATGGACCGTCGCGCCGATCCCAAAGGCCTGCAGGTACTGCCGGTGCTGGTGCACGGTGATGCCGCTTTTGCAGGGCAGGGCGTTGTGATGGAAACGCTGGCGCTGGCCGAAACCCGCGGTTATTTCACCGGCGGAACGGTCCACATCGTGATCAACAACCAGATCGGTTTCACCACCAGCGACCCGCGCGACAGCCGCTCGACGCTGTACTGCTCCGACGTCGTCAAGATGATTGAAGCGCCGGTGCTGCACGTCAATGGCGACGACCCGGAAGCCGTGGTGCTGGCTACCCAGCTGGCCCTCGAGTTCCGCATGGAGTTCCAGAAGGATGTCGTGGTCGACATCATCTGCTTCCGCAAGCTGGGTCACAACGAACAGGACACGCCTGCGCTGACCCAGCCGCTGATGTACAAGAAGATTGCACAGCACCCCGGCACCCGCCGCCTGTACGCCGACAAACTGACGGCACAGGGCATGGGCGACACCCTGGGCGACGACATGGTCAAGGCCACGCGCGCCGCGCTGGATGCCGGCAAGAGCACCTTTGATCCGGTTCTCACCAACTTCAAGAGCAAGTATGCGGTTGACTGGGTGCCTTACCTGGGCAAGAAGTGGACCGATGCCGGTGACACCGCGATCCCGATGGCCGAGTGGAAGCGCCTGGCCGACAAGATCACGGCCATTCCCGCGACCGTGACGCCGCATCAGCTGGTCAAGAAGGTGTATGACGACCGCGCAGCCATGGGCCGCGGCGACGTCCCTGTGGACTGGGGCATGGGCGAGCACATGGCGTTTGCCTCACTGGTGGCAAGTGGCTACCCGGTGCGCCTGTCGGGCGAAGATTGCGGACGCGGCACGTTCACGCACCGCCATGCCGTCATTCACGACCAGAATCGCGAAAAGTTCGACACCGGCACCTATGTGCCGCTGCAGAACGTGGCCGACAACCAGGCTCCGTTCGTTGTCATCGACTCCATCCTGTCGGAAGAGGCCGTTCTGGCGTTTGAATACGGCTATGCCTCGAACGATCCGAACACGCTGGTGATCTGGGAAGCCCAGTTCGGCGACTTCGCCAATGGCGCGCAGGTCGTGATCGACCAGTTCATCGCTTCCGGTGAAGTGAAGTGGGGCCGTGTCAACGGTATCACGCTGATGCTGCCGCACGGCTATGAAGGCCAGGGCCCGGAGCACAGTTCGGCACGCCTGGAACGTTTCATGCAACTGTCGGCGGACACCAACATGCAGGTGGTGCAACCGACGACCGCCAGCCAGATCTTCCACGTGTTGCGCCGCCAGATGGTGCGCAACCTGCGCAAGCCGCTGGTCATCATGACGCCCAAGTCGCTGCTGYGGAACAAGGACGCCACCTCGCCGCTGTCCGAATTCACCAAGGGTGGGTTCCAGACCATCATCCCCGAGACCAAGGATGACATCAACAAGAAGGCAGACAAGGTCAAGCGCATCATCGCGTGCTCGGGCAAGGTGTATTACGACCTGGCCAAGAAACGTGAAGAAAAGGGCATTGACGATACGGCCATTATTCGTGTTGAGCAGCTTTATCCGTTCCCGCACAAGGCTTTTGCGGCCGAGCTGAAAAAGTACCCGAACGYCACCGACATCGTGTGGTGCCAGGACGAGCCACAAAATCAGGGTSCCTGGTTCTTTGTGCAGCACTACATCCACGAGAACATGTTCGAAGGTCAAAAACTGGGCTATTCCGGCCGTGCTGCTTCGGCATCACCGGCTGTGGGTTATTCGCACCTGCACCAGGAGCAGCAAAAGGCGCTGGTGGACGGCGCGTTTGCCAAGCTCAAGGGCTTTGTGCTGACCAAATAAGGTCGCCCCTCCCCGAACCAAGAACACGAACACAAGAACGAACCCGAAAGAATCAACATGGCTATCGTAGAAGTCAAAGTCCCCCAGTTGTCCGAGTCCGTGGCCGAGGCCACCATGCTGCAGTGGAAGAAAAAAGTCGGTGATGCAATCGCTGTGGATGAAATCCTGATTGAGATCGAAACCGACAAGGTGGTGCTGGAAGTGCCGGCGCCTTCCGCCGGCGTGCTGACCGAGCTGGTCGTCGCGGACGGCGGCACGGTGGTGTCAGATCAGGTGATTGCCCGGATCGACACCGAAGGCAAAGCGGGTGCCGCTGCTCCTGCAGCCGCCCCGGCGGCCGCCGCTGCAGCACCTGCCGCTGCTGTGGCCTCCGCACCTGCTCCCGCAGCCGGTGGTTCCATGGCTGGCGTTCCCATGCCCGCTGCAGCCAAGTTGATGGCCGACAATAACCTGGCTGCCGGCTCGGTGCCCGGGACTGGCAAGGATGGTCGCGTCACCAAGGGCGATGTCCTCGGTGCGGCTGCTGGCGGTGCCAAGCCGGCCGCTGCTGTTGCCATTCCCACAGGCGTGCCTACTGCGGCCTTGCCGCAGGTTGCTGCTTCCGCCAAACCTTCCGATCTGGGTGACCGCCCTGAGCAGCGCGTGCCCATGAGCCGCCTGCGCGCGCGTATCGCCGAGCGCCTGCTGCAATCGCAGGCCACCAACGCCATCCTGACCACGTTCAATGAAGTGAACATGGCGCCTGTGATGGAAATGCGCAAGCRTTTCCAGGAAAAGTTTGAAAAAGAACACGGCGTGAAGATCGGCTTCATGAGCTTCTTCGTCAAGGCCGCTGTGCATGCGCTGAAGAAGTACCCTGTACTCAACGCATCGGTTGACGGCAATGACATCGTTTACCACGGCTACTTCGATATCGGCATCGCCGTCGGTTCCCCGCGCGGCCTGGTGGTGCCCATTCTGCGCAATGCAGACCAGATGAGCTTTGCCGACATCGAGAAGAAGATTGCCGAATACGGTGCCAAGGCACGCGACGGCAAGCTGGGCATTGAAGAAATGTCCGGCGGTACTTTCTCGATCTCCAATGGCGGTGTTTTCGGCTCCATGTTGTCCACGCCCATCATCAACCCGCCGCAGTCGGCGATCCTGGGCGTGCATGCGACCAAGGACCGCGCCGTGGTCGAAAACGGCCAGATCGTGGTCCGTCCGATGAACTACCTGGCAATGAGCTATGACCACCGCATCGTCGACGGTCGTGAAGCTGTGCTGGGCCTGGTGGCGATGAAAGAAGCGCTGGAAGATCCTGCACGCCTGTTGTTCGACATCTAAGGCTGTCGATGCGCCGCCTCGTCGCCTGCCTGGCCTGCACGTTGAGTGTGGGCCTGGCTGCGGCTGCTGCGTCGGCTGGCGACAACTGGAGCGGTTACTACGGGCTGCAATGGGTCAGCGTTTCGCAGGCGGGGTCCCGGCTGGTACTGGCGAAGGCGCCGGATGCTGATCCGGGGAAGCTGGTTGAAAAATACCAGATGGACCTGGCGCGATGGACCATTGCCGATGTGCGGACCCCTACGGAAACCGTATCCCTGCGCCGCTTTCTCGCGGAGGAGTACGAGAGCTTCGGCTGGGCCGCGCTGCATGCCGCCGGCGGGATTGAATGCCTCGATGCCAGGCATCTGTTTGTCTGCAGCACCGCGCCCGGAACGACCGTGAAAATTGGCCGCGAAGGTCCCCAGCAGGAAAGCCTGCAGGCGCGCACCGGTGTATTTGGAATCGTCCTCCACGCGGGGGCGTTTGAACTCAAGAAGGAATAAAGAAATATGTCTAAACAATTCGACGTCATCGTCATCGGTGGCGGCCCCGGCGGTTACATTGCCGCGATTCGCGCTGCCCAACTGGGTTTCAACGTCGCCTGTATCGACGAATGGAAGAACGCCAAAGGCGGCCCGGCCCTGGGCGGYACCTGCACCAACGTCGGCTRCATTCCGTCCAAGGCGTTGCTGCAATCGTCCGAACATTTCGACCATGCCAGCCACCACTTTGCCGATCATGGCATTGAGGTCAAGGGCCTGGGCCTGGATGTCAC
>NZ_JBFUGX010000051.1:0-11317 GCF_056402675.1 Polaromonas sp. P3_C2
GCACCAGGTTGCCCTGCTGGGCCAGCGTGAGCAGCACAAAGCCGAATTCACCCGCCTGCGCAAGGTACAGGCCGGTGCGCAGCGATACGCCGGCTGTTGCACCCAGCGAACGCGCCAGCGCGGTAACCAGCACCAGCTTGAAGAGAACAGGCAACGTCGTCAGCAACAGCACCAGCGGCCATCGTTCCAGCACCAGCCGCCAGTCCAGCAGCATGCCGATGCTGATGAAGAAAAGGCCCAGCAAAACATCATGGAAGGGCCGAATGTCGGTTTCGACCTGGTGCTTGTATTCCGTCTCGGAGATCAGCATGCCGGCGATAAACGCGCCCAGCGCCAGGCTCAGCCCGGCGCGCTCGGTCAGCCAGGCCAGCGCCAGCGTGACCAGCAGCAGGTTGAGCACGAACAGTTCTTCGCTTTTGCGCCGTGCCACGATGGTGAGCCACCAGCGCATGATGCGTTGCCCGCCGGTGAGCAGCAGCCCCACCAGCACGGCCGCCTTCAACCCCGCGATCGCCAGCGCCATCAGGAGCGCATCGGCGGGCGCCCCCAGTGCCGGAATCAGCACGAGCAACGGCACAACGGCCAAGTCCTGGAACAACAGCACGCCCATAACGCGCTTGCCGTGTTCGGATTCGAGTTCAAGTCGCTCCGACAGCAGCTTGACCACAATGGCGGTGCTGCTCATGGCGATGGCACCGGACAGCGCCAGCGCGGTCTGCCAGCCCATCTTCCAGAGACCGGGGGCCATGCTGGCAAGGAACAGCGAGCCCACCGTGGCCAGCACGATGGTCAGCGTAACCTGCAGCAGGCCCAGGCCAAAGACGTGACGCCGCATGGAGCGCAGCTTGGGCAGGTTGAACTCAAGCCCGATCACGAACATCAGAAACACCACGCCGAACTCGCCCAAATGCCTGACGCCGTCGGAATTTTGTGCCAGCGCCAGCGCGTTGGGCCCGATGACCACGCCGACCGCCAGGTAACCCAGCATGGGCGGCAGCTTGAGCGAACGGCATGCCACCACACCCAGCACAGCAGCCAGCAGGTACAGCAGGGTCAGTTCAAGCGCGCTCATGCGTTGATGGTAGCCGAGGATATTGCATGGCCTTGACCAATTGCAGGCGGCAAAGGCCCATTCGCGCGGGGGTTGGCCGGCGGGATGGGCCTGCCCGCCTCTATAGAATGCAGCCATGAGCCTTGACGCCGTGAATTTTGATGCCGAACAGGTGCTGAGCCTTGCCAGGAAGACTTTTGAAATAGAAGCCGCCGCTGTGCTGGGCCTGGTGGGACGGCTGGGCAATGAGTTTGCCCAGGCCGTGGAGTTGATGCTGCAATGCCGCGGCCGCGTGGTTGTCATGGGCATGGGAAAAAGCGGCCATATAGGCCGCAAGATTGCCGCCACACTCGCCTCCACCGGAACACCTGCCATGTTTGTGCATCCGGCCGAGGCCAGCCACGGCGACCTGGGCATGATCAAGGCCATCGACGTGGTGCTCGCAATTTCCAACAGCGGCGAGAGCGCCGAGTTGACGATGATCCTGCCGGTGCTGAGCCGCCAGGGCGTACCGTTGGTGGCAATTACCGGGGGCGCACAGTCCACGCTTGCCCGGCAAGCACGGGTAACGCTTGACAGCAGCGTGGCGCAGGAAGCCTGTCCGCTCAATCTGGCGCCGACGGCCAGCACGACCGCGCAGCTCGCCCTGGGTGATGCGCTGGCCGTCGCCCTGCTGGATGCGCGCGGTTTCAAGGAAGAAGACTTTGCGCGCTCCCACCCGGGCGGTGCGCTCGGCCGGAAACTGCTCACGCATGTCAGTGACGTGATGCGCAGCGGCGATGCGGTGCCGCAAGTGCTGGCCGACACCAGCTTCACCGACCTCATGCGTGAAATGAGCGCCAAGGGACTTGGGGCTTCTGCGGTGGTGGACGGCAGCCGGCGGGTGCTCGGTATATTCACCGACGGCGATTTACGCCGGCTGGTCGAAAAAGGCGTGGACCTGCGTAGCAGCAAGGCGGGCGACGTGATGCGCGCCAATCCGCGCACGATACAGCCGGATTCGCTGGCTGTCGAGGCTGTGGCATTGATGGAGCAGTACCGCATCACCAGCGTGCTGGTTGTGGACGACGCAGGGGTGTTGTGCGGGGCGCTGAATACCAACGACCTGATGCGCGCAAAAGTGATATGACGCTCGCACCCGTTATCTGGCTTGCGGTGAAACGATAGATGCTTACTCCAACACTGAGCTTTCCGCCTGAACTGCTGCTGYGCGCGCAGGGCATCAAGGTGGCATTTTTTGACGTCGACGGTGTACTCACGGATGGTGGCCTGTATTTTTCCGAATACCCCGACGGCCATGAACTGGCTGTGGTGTCGGGTGGTTATCGCGCTTCGGGCGAGATCGTCAAACGGTTCAACACGCTGGACGGCCATGGCCTCAAGCTGCTCCAGAGGGCCGGCATTACTCCCGCCGTCATCACCGGGCGCGATAGCCACGTGCTGCGCGCACGTTTGCAGGCACTCGGCATCACCCATGCCCATTTCGGTACGGAGGACAAACGCCCGGCCGCCGAGCTCACGCTGCAGGCCCTGGGGCTGGACTGGAGCGCTGCCGCAGCCATGGGTGACGACTGGCCCGACCTGCCCGTGCTCTCCCGTGTGGCGTTGAGCTGCGCGCCGATCAATGCGCACGCGGAGGTGCGCGCGATGGTCCACCACGTGACGCAAGCACCTGGTGGCCATGGCGCCGCACGCGAGTTCTGTGATGTGCTGCTGGTTGCCAGCGGACGCTATGCCGGGCTCCTTCAGGAGTACAGCCAGTGAGCACCGCGGCGAAGAACCGCGGCGCCCTGCTGCACCTGAAAAATGTGTGGCGACGCTTTCTGCGCGTCTGGGACAGCATGGCCATTTACATGCCGCTGGTGATGATGGGGGTGCTGGCGCTGGGTACCTACTGGCTTGTGCGCAACACCCCGATCTTCAGCACGCCGGAAGTGGCCAGGGAGGCGAGCCACGATGTGGACTATTTCATGCGCAAGTTCACCGTCAAGACGTTTGACGACGGGGGCCAGCTCAAGAGCGAAATTTATGGGACAGAGGCCCGGCATTTCGCCGACACCGACATCCTGGAAATTGACCAGGTGCGCATCCGCAGCATTAATGTGGAAAAGCGCATCACGACGGCTACGGCCAACCGGGCCTACACCAACGGTGATGGATCGGAAGTGCAGTTGACGGGCAATGCGGTAGTGGTCAGGGAGGCGAGCCAGGATGCGAACGGGAAGGAAACGCCGCGCATGGAATTTCGCGGTGAGTTTCTTCATGCCTTCCTGAATGACGAGCGCGTGAAGTCGCACAAACCGGTGCTGCTGATTCGCGGCACCGACCAGTTCACCGGTGACACTTTTGCCTACGACAACCTGGACCAGGTGGCCGATCTCAAGGGACGTGTCCGCGGCATTCTCGTCCCGCGTTCCGCGGCCAGCGCTGCAGGTGCTGGTACCTTGCCCACTCTCATGCCTGCACCACCCGTCAATCCGGCAAGCAACGCACCGGCGACCCGCTAACGCGACACTCTCTAATCAACGACTGCCCACCATGTCCAGACTCGTATTTATCACCGGCGCTTCCAGCGGTATCGGTCAGGCATTGGCACTGCGTTTTTATTCTGCAGGCTATCGGCTGGCGCTGGCTGCTCGCAGAACCGCCGAGGTCCAGGCCTGGGCCGAGACCCATGCCATCAGTGCGAGCCGCTACCAGGTCTACGGCGCAGACGTATCCGACATCGACAGCATTGTGTCCGCCGGCGAGGCTTGCATCGCCGCGCAGGGCGTGCCCGATGTGGTGATTGCCAATGCCGGTATCAGCATCGGCATGGACTCCGCGGTGCGTGCTGACCTTGAGGTCATGGCCCGGACTTTTGCGACCAACAATATCGGTGTCGCAGCCACCTTTCATCCGTTCATCGCCGGCATGGTTTTGCGAGGCACAGGAACACTGGTTGGTATTGGCAGCGTGGCCGGCATACGGGGCCTTCCCGGCCATGGCGCCTATTGCGCGAGCAAGGCTGCAGTCATCGCCTATTGCGAAAGCCTGCGCGGGGAACTGCGCCCCAGTGGCGTGAAGGTGGTGACGATTTGCCCAGGTTACATCGACACGCCGCTGACCCGCGAAAACCGCTATGCCATGCCGTTTCTGATGAAGGCCGAGGTATTTGCCGAAAAAGCGTTTGCCACCATCCAGGGGGGGTGCAGCTACCGGGTGATCCCCTGGCAAATGGGCGTGGTGGCCAAGCTGTTGCGTCTGCTGCCCAATGCGGTGTTCGACAAGGCTTTGTCTGGCCGCGCACGCAAGCATCGCCAGGGCGAGAGCTGAGAGCCGGGCGCCTTTGCGCGTTGCGCTATCAAAACAGGAGCTGCTCGCGCCCGTAAGTTGGGCGCTGCAAAGCAAAAAGGCTTCAAAACCGAAGTCTTGAAGCCTTTTAAGCGCTCTTCAACCAGAGGCTGAAGAGGGGGTTCTGCAGGGCTTAGTAGCCGCCGCGTCCACCGCCGCCGCCGCCACCGGAACGGCCACCGCCGCTACCGCCGCCGCCGTAGGGGCTGCGGAAACCGCCGTCGCTACCGCCGCCGCCGGAACGACCACCGCCGCCACCGCCGTAGCCACCACCGCCGGAACGATCGCCGCCGCCACCACCACCGTAGCCGCCACCACCACCGCCGCCGAAGCCGCCGCTACGTGGAGGACGTGCCTCCATGGGACGTGCTTCRTTCACGACAACGCTRCGGCCGCCSAGMGRCTGGCCGTTCATGCCGKTGATWGCWGCYTGKGCTTCKGCATCGYTGCCCATTTCGACAAAGCCAAARCCTTTGGAGCGACCGGTGTCGCGTTCCATCATGACTTTRGCGCTGGWGACAGMGCCRWATTGGCCRAAAGATTGTTGCAGGTCTTCGTCRCGGACSGAGTAYGGCAGRTTGCCGACGTAAAGTTTRTTGCCCATGAAGGGACTCCTCTAAAACACAAAAACAAAAGCGATGGGGTCCCGAAAGCACAACAAATCTTGATACGTACCGCYGTAGCGCGCGAAACTGACCGATCACCTAACSTGTGCGAATAGTGACACTCGCACCGGCATATTATGCGTCAGTTATCAAAAAGACAACCAGCCGGCGTTACGCCTGGGCCTCGCAAGCCCGCATAAACAGGGGCTTCCCGGGTTTGTTTACGATTTTTGTATCGACCTGCCGGCTGACTTGAAGGCCGCGGAGGGTAGCCCAAAGCACTTCTATTGAAGATGGCGCAACAAAAAGCCCGCGATGGGGTTTTCGCCCCAGCTACGCGGGTGTTTAACAATAAAGCGCTATTAGTGGCCCGAATTTACGGCCCCGCTTAATAAGTTAGCGCCTACTGTTGATGGATTTACCAATGAATAGAGGCTGCCGGAGCGAAGAAATCAGAGTCGTAAGTTCTCTCCGGACAGCCCTGATGCTGGAAGCGAGGATGTGTCCGTTAAAAGCCATAAGCAGGACAGTTGACGCGCGCGCGGAAGGAAAATAGTTACAAAAAATTGCAATGATTCAATCCGAATCAATATTTATTCGATGAGATGGCGACCGCCTTCGCCCGTTCGGCGGCGCGTTATTTGGGACGAATATCGGGCGGCAATTCGGTGGAGCCAGCCTCGGCAAGATCCGAATAGTTGCGCCACTGCTTCATCGCGGCGCGCATGGTCAGAATCTGGTTCTCAAACTTCGGGCAGGCATCGCAGGCCAGAAGATG
This sequence comes from Polaromonas sp. P3_C2, assembly GCF_056402675.1. NCBI lineage: Bacteria > Pseudomonadati > Pseudomonadota > Betaproteobacteria > Burkholderiales > Comamonadaceae > Polaromonas > Polaromonas sp. P3_C2. Next base: position 5,768 of record NZ_JBFUGX010000051.1, read on the forward strand.
CAGCTTGAGCGCGATATGGTCGGGCAAACGAAGCGCGCGGTCTTCCCGCGCGATCAGCAATGCCGCAGCCTCGCGGCAGGTGCGTCTTAACAGGGTAATGTTGGGTTTCACGTTAAGGGCTGGCCGTATCAGGTGCTGAGTTTGCCAAACCAGTGGATATTCAGGCACTCCTGCAGGCGCAGGCGGGCCCGATGCAACTGGACATACAGGTTGGTCGGTGTCAGCGAGAGTTCCTTACAGACTTCCTGCGAGGAAAGCTCCAGCCACTCACGCATCAGGAACAGCCGCCCCAGTGCAGGTGGCAGGCGTTCCATGCAGGCGTCCAGTACCTGGAAGAACTGAACCTGCTGCAGGGTCTGGTCCGGATTGCCCCAGTCGTTGGGCGGTTCGGTGAAATGACCGTCGGCCTGGAAAGAGAGCCGGTCGAGCTCGTCACCCTCTTCGTCGCCGCGGGCGTCCGGTACCGCCACCATGCGCGCATTGCTGCGGATCAGGTCAATGACCTTGTGCTTGAGAATGCCGACAAGCCACGTCTTGAGCTGGGAGCGGTTGCCGAAAGACTGCGGCTTGGACAAAGCCGCCAGCAATGTTTCCGACACGGCGTCCTCGGCCCATTCATCGTTGCGCAGCTGCAGGCGCGCAAAACGAAGGAGATAGACGCGGTGTTCAACCAGCTGCTCTTCAAAAGTAGGCATGGCCGAAAGTCTAGCGGCAGGTGTGATGCTTGTGCGCCGGAACGTGACGAAATTTACGCCCCAGGCGCGATTTTTAAAAGAAACGGGTCCAAACCCAATAAGGACGGGCGCAAGCAGCTATCAAATAAGTAGCAAAAGCGCCGCCTGCGTCGCCGCTACCAGTTGACTTCCCGGTCAGGTGTGGCGCCAATGCGGTGGACGGACAAATCCGCGCCCTCAAATTCTTCTTCCTGGCTCAGCCTGAGGCCCATCGTGGACTTGAGGACACCATAGACAGCAAAGCCCGCGAGCAGCGCCCAGGCCACACCCATGGCGCTGCCCAGCAACTGGGCGCCAAAGCTCACACCGCCCAGTCCCCCAAGGGTCTGGTTGCCGAAGATGCCGGCAGCGATGCCACCCCACAGGCCGCACAGGCCATGCAGTGGCCAGACGCCCAGTACGTCGTCAATCTTCCATTTGTTCTGTGTCAGCGTGAACATCACGACGAACACGCCACCGGCGATGCCGCCCGTCACCAGCGCGCCCAGCGGATGCATCAGGTCTGAGCCTGCGCATACCGCCACCAGGCCGGCCAGCGGCCCGTTGTGCACAAACCCCGGGTCATTCTTGCCAAACACCAGTGCGGCGAGCGTGCCGCCGACCATGGCCATCAGGGAGTTGACGGCAACCAGGCCGGAGATTTTGTCGATGGTCTGTGCGCTCATCACGTTAAAGCCGAACCAGCCCACGGTGAGGACCCAGGCGCCCAGCGCCAGGAAGGGAATGTTGGAAGGCGGATGCGCCGACACGGCGCCGTCCTTGCGGTAGCGGTTGCTGCGCGCGCCCAGCAAAATCACCGCCGGCAAGGCCAGCCAGCCGCCCACGGCGTGAACCACGATGGAGCCCGCGAAATCATGAAACTCCGCACCGGTCAGTGACTTGATCCAGGCCTGCACGCCGAAGTGCTGGTTCCAGACGATGCCTTCGAAGAAGGGGTAGACAAAACCGACGATGACGGCGGTCGCGATGAGCTGCGGGTAAAAACGCGCCCGCTCGGCGATGCCCCCCGAAATAATCGCCGGAATGGCTGCGGCAAAGGTCAGCAAGAAGAAGAACTTGACCAGCTCATAGCCGTTTCTAGCCGCCAGCTGCTCTGCGCCGACAAAAAAATGGGTGCCGTAGGCCACGCCATAGCCCACCACAAAATACACCACGGTGGACACCGAGAAGTCCACCAGGATCTTGACCAGGGCATTGACCTGGTTCTTTTTGCGAACCGTACCCAGTTCCAGAAAGGCAAAACCGGCATGCATGGCGAGCACCATGATGCCGCCCAGCAGGATGAACAAGGCATCTGAGCCCTGTTTTAGTGCTTCCATAAGTCCCTCTTCAGATGAAATTGCTATTTGTTGGTGCGATTTCAGAGAAATTCCCATAACCGCACCAAATACAAGCAAGAAATGCGCCTCAAGTGTGCGAATGAACAGCTGGGTGCACCATTTCAGCCTGAAAGCGCCTGGACGCCTGGCGATATAATGAAAGCTGTCATTGGGGAGTAGCCAGCCTTTCAATCCTGAAAGGGGCTTGCGTCAACAGACTTGTCCTTGGAACCTGTTCTTTCGGACATGGCGCAAGCGGTCTTCGGATCACGCGAGACCTTTGACTGCACAGCCTCCGCTTCAGGCCGGGGATGCCGTGCAGTCATGGGTTTTCGGCCGGAGTCTTTTTGAATGGAAGCTTTCCTCGTCTCCACGGGCATCGTCGCCCTCGCCGAAATGGGCGACAAGACGCAACTCCTCGCGCTTATCCTCGCTGCCCGCTTCAAGAAGCCCTGGCCCATCGTCGCCGGCATCTTTGTCGCGACCCTGGTCAACCACGCATTGGCCGGCGCCGCCGGCGCCTGGGTCACCACACTGATCGGCCCGCAAATGCTGCGCTGGATCCTGGGCGCCTCGTTTCTGGCCATGGCGGCGTGGATGCTGGTGCCCGACAAGCTGGACGCGGACGAAGAGGAAAAGCCGCCGCGTTACGGCGTGTTCTTCACCACCGTGCTGGTGTTCTTCCTGGCGGAAATGGGCGACAAGACACAGATCGCCACCGTGATGCTGGCCGCGCGCTACGACGCCATCGTCAGCGTGGTCGCCGGCACCACGCTGGGCATGATGCTGGCCAATGCGCCGGTGGTCTGGCTGGGCGAGCGCGTCACCCGCCTGGTGCCGCTGCGTGCGGTGCACATCGTCTCGGCGCTCATTTTTGCCGGGCTGGGGCTGGCGGCATTGCTGATGAAAGCATAAAAGAGACAAACAGCACTCCCCACCCAGCAGGGGCCGAGGAACCGGCTTTGCCGGGCCTCAGGCGCAGCGGCCCCCTCGGGGGGCAGGGAGTTACGCGAAGCGAACGACCGTGGGGGCCACATCCATCGGGGTATACTTTCATTAGCGCCGATTTGCTCAGCTTGCGGGCGCTTAAAAAGTACAGCTAAAGACGAACTCCAACGACCCGGACTCGCTTTAGCGATGCCGGGTTTTTTGTTTCTGCAGGTGATTTTTTGACACTTATTGCCACCCCGCTCAGCATGCACTTTGTAGAGGCCTTGCCTCTGCAGAGCGGCGCGTCGATACGCGCCTACGACCTGAGCTATGAAACCTACGGCGAGCTCAACGCGGACAAATCAAACGCCGTGCTGATCTGCCACGCGCTCAATGCCTCGCACCATGTGGCGGGCGTGTACCTCGATGCGCAGGGMCAGCCGATAGCCAAATCCGAAGGCTGGTGGGACACGATGATCGGCCCGGGCAAGCCGGTCGACACCGACCGCTTCTTCGTCATCGGCGTCAACAATTTAGGCTCCTGTTTCGGCTCCACCGGCCCCATGCAGCCCAACCCCGACACGCAGGAGCTCTACGGCGCCGACTTCCCCGTCGTCACGGTGCAGGACTGGGTCAGCGCCCAGGCCCGCCTGCTGGATCGCCTGGGCATCCAGACCCTGGCCGCCGTGATGGGCGGCAGCCTGGGTGGCATGCAGGCCCTGGCCTGGACRCTGCAATACCCCGACCGCGTGCGCCACGCCGTGGTGGTGGCCAGCGCGCCCAACCTCACCGCCGAGAACATCGCCTTCAACGAAGTCGCCCGCCGCGCCATCGTGACCGATCCCGATTTTCACGGCGGCCATTTCTACCGTCACGGCGTGTTGCCCAAACGCGGCTTGCGCATCGCCCGCATGATCGGCCACATCACTTACCTGAGCGATGACGTGATGAATGAAAAATTTGGCCGCCAACTGCGCCAGGCGGTGGAGGAAACCGTGAACGCCGATGTCCCCTACAAATACACCACGCAAGACATCGAGTTCGAAATCGAAAGCTACCTGCGCTACCAGGGCGACAAATTCAGCGAGTACTTCGACGCCAATACCTATTTGCTGATCACGCGGGCGCTCGACTACTTCGACCCGGCCAGAGCGCACGGCGGCAACCTCACCCACGCGCTGGCCCATGTGACAGCCAGGTTCCTGCTCGTGAGCTTCACCACCGACTGGCGGTTTTCTCCCGCGCGCAGCCGCGAAATCGTCAAGGCGCTGCTCGACAACCAGCGTGATGTGAGCTACGCCGAGATTGACGCGCCGCACGGCCATGATGCATTTTTGCTGGAGGACGACCGCTACCTGGGCGTGGTGCGTTCCTACTTCCAGAGCAAGGTGGCCGTATGAACCTGCCCGTCGAACTCAATGTGCAGCCTTCGGCCGATATGTTGTCGATCGCGCGGCTGGTGCCGCACGGCTCCCGTGTGCTTGACCTGGGCTGCGGCACCGGCGAGCTGCTGGACTACCTGATCCGTGAGCGCGGCTGCTCGGGCTACGGCGTCGAGATCAACGACGCCAACGTGCAGGCCTGCGTGGCGCGCGGCGTCAACGTGATCCAGCTCAACCTGGAAGCGGGCCTGGCGCTGTTTGGCGACCGCTCGTTTGACGTGGTGCTGCAGATCGACACGCTGCAACACCTGCACAACGCCGAAACCATGCTGCGTGAAACCGCGCGTGTAGGCCGCGCCGGCATCGTCGTGTTTCCCAACTTCGGCCACTGGCCCAACCGCCTGGCTGTTGCGCGCGGCCGCATGCCGGTAACGAAGGTGTTGCCTTACCAGTGGTATGACACGCCCAACATCCGTGTCGGCACGCTGCAGGATTTTGAAGCGCTTGCGCTGCAAAACCAGTTGCAGATCCTGGATTCCTTCGGCTTGCAGGATGGCCGCGAAGTCCGCTTTTGGCCGAATGCCCGCGCCAGCCGGGCGGTTTTCAAGTTCAAGCGTGAGTAGCGCCGGCGCTGTCTGATCGCTAACGCGGCTTCGGCCAAAAAGCAGACATAACCCGCAATTCCGAATGGGTCGGCCGGAATTCCGACCTGGCGCCCCCGCGCCTCCAAGTCGTGCTGGAGCATGTTGCGACGCGTTCGAAAGCTGTCAACAGTACGTTTTCAGCACAAATCTGCCGAGCCCTCTTGTAACGTTCATCACGTCATGAGATGATTGCTTCATGACTGACTGGCTGATCCTTACCGCAACACTGCCGACCACCCCAAGTGGCCTGCGGGTCCGGGTGTGGCGTGCACTCAAGGCTACAGGTGCGGGAACGCTTCGGGAGGGGGTCTATGTCCTTCCGGCCACCGCGCCCTCCGCCCTTGCTCTGCGGGAGCTCGCCAAGACGATTGCCGACGCTGGAGCTGACGCCTACTTGCTCGAATTKCGCGCGCGCGATGACGCCCAGGAACAGGCGTTCCGCGCCCTGTTCGACCGCTCCGAGCACTATGCAGAGCTCGTGCAGGCCGTGAAGGATGCCCGCAAGAGCATAGTGGCGGCCAGCGAAGCGGAACTCCACAAG
>NZ_JBFUGX010000052.1:0-11287 GCF_056402675.1 Polaromonas sp. P3_C2
AACTTCGAGCGCTTTGTGTTTGACCTGCTGGGCCGCGACGGTAGCAAGACCAGAGCCTTGTTTCGTGACCAGCTCGGCAGCCAGGGCTACTTTGACCTGAGCGCTGAGGCCGCCTTCAAGTCGGCCGCGCAGCGCTACGGTTTTGTGAGCGGCAAGAGCACCCATGCCGACCGGCTGGCCACCATCCGCGACACCTACAAGCGCTTTGGCACCATGATCGACACCCACACCGCCGACGGCGTGAAGGTGGCGCGCGAGCAGCTCCAGCCCGGTGTGCCCATGATCGTGCTGGAAACCGCCTTGCCCATCAAGTTCGCGGCCACCATTGAAGAGGCCCTGGGCCAATTGCCCACGCGGCCTGCGAAGTTTGAAGGCATTGAGGCCCTGCCCAAACGCGTCGTGGTGCTGCCGGCCGATGCAGCCGTGATCAAACGCTACATTGTCGAAAATGTACATTAAATCGGGCTGTAGCCCTTATCTGACTTGCGCAAGCAGCTATATTTTTAATAGCAACCTGGGCGTCTTCCGGCCTTTCTTTCTGTGAGAGCGACATCATGAACGTGGTCGGATTTGCCGGGTATTCCGGTTCGGGCAAGACGACACTGGTCGAAAAGCTGATCCCGGCACTGAAGGCCAGAGGCCTGCGTGTTTCAGTGGTCAAGCATGCGCACCACAAGTTCGACATAGACCATCCCGGCAAAGACACTTTCCGGCATCGCCAGGCCGGTGCCTTTGAAGTGGTGGTGGCCTCGCCAAACCGGCTTGCGCTGATGCGCGAATTTGAAAAGCCGTCCGAGCTCACCGTTCACCAGCTGATCGCCGAGCTGTACGGCGGCGTGGACTGGGTGCTGGTGGAGGGCTTCAAGAGCAGCGACCTGCTCAAGATCGAAGTCTGGCGTGCGCCTTCGGCCGACTATGCCGGCAAGCCCCCGCTCTACCCGGACGACGACTTCATCGTCGCCGTCGCCACGGATGCCCCCGGCAAGCTGCCCCAAGCAACCTTGCGCCCGGTGCTGGATTTGGACGATGCCGACGCCGTGGCAGAGTACCTGGTCAACAATCAGGAACGCTTCGCCTATTCGTTTGAAGACCGTTTCGGTTAAACGTTCGCCAAAGCAGGCTTTTTTCGTTCCGTTCAGGTTTTTGTTCCGGACACCCCGACCATGAGTTCTGTTTCCCCCACGCCCGCCGGCCTGGCGCCTGCGCCCCAGCCCGGCCGGGCCCCCTTGAAGCCGCTGGACCAGGCGCTGGCCGAGTTGCTGGACCGCGCGGCTTTGCTGCCCGGCGCCGAGACGGTTTCCACCTTCGATGCCGACGGCCGGGTGCTGGGCCAGGATCTGGTGTCCAGCCTTGATGTGCCGGCACACGACAACAGTTCCATGGACGGCTATGCGGTGCGTGTTGCCGACTGGTCAGCCGATGCGGTGCTGCAGGTCAACCAGCGTATTCCGGCCGGCAGCAGCGGCCACATGCTGGAGCCGGCCTCTGCGGCACGCATCTTCACCGGCGCGCCCATTCCGCCAGGCGCCGATGCAGTGGTGATGCAGGAAGACTGCGATGTGGTTGACGCCGGCGTTCGCATCAAGGTACAACCCCAGTCCGGTCAATGGATTCGCCGTCGTGGTGAAGACGTGACCTCGGGCACCGTGGTGCTGCACCGTGGCGAGCGCCTGACGCCGGCCTCGCTCGGCCTTGCCGCCAGCATCGGCTTCGACAGACTGCAGGTGGCGCCCCGCGTACGCGTCGCCCTGTTTTCCACCGGCGACGAACTTGTCATGCCCGGCGAGGTTGCGCCTGCCGACATGAAGCCTGGCGCCATCTACAACTCCAACCGCTTCTTTTTGCGTGCGCTGTTGCTGCGCCTGGGCTGTACGGTCACCGACCTGGGTATCGTGCCCGACCGCCTGGACGCCACCATCGCCGCGCTCAAGGGCGCCAGCGAGCAGCACGACCTGATCCTCACCAGCGGTGGCGTGTCGGTGGGCGAAGAAGACCACATCAAGCCCGCCGTGCAGGCGCTGGGCGAACTGGCGCTCTGGCAGATCGCCATGAAGCCGGGCAAGCCCTTCGCCTACGGCAAGATTGCAGGCTCTCACTTCATCGGCCTGCCTGGCAACCCGGTGTCCAGTTTTGTGACCTTCCTGGTCCTGGTGCGGCCCTTCCTGCTCAAGTTGCAAGGGGCTGTGCAAACCGCCGTCAGCCCGATTGCGGCGCCGGCCCATTTCAATTGGCCCAAAGCCGACAAGCGCCGCGAATTCCTGCGCGTCAAGCGCAACGCGTCCGGCGGGCTGGAGCTGTTCAACAACCAGAGCTCGGGTGTGCTGACCTCGGCGGTCTGGGGCGACGGTGTGATCGACAACCCCGCCGGCCAGGCCATTGCGCATGGCGACACGGTGCAGTTCATTCCATTTTCGGCGCTGATGTCGTAGAGGCACTGCGGTAAGGCCCCCCATGAAAATCATCGTCAAATACTTTGCCTCGATTCGCGAAGCTATCGGGCAGGGCAGCGAGGTGCGCGACACCTCTGCCACCACGCTGGCCGCCCTGCGCGACGAACTGCTGGCGGCCACGCCCGCGCATGCTGCGGCGCTTGCGCGCGGCAAATCGGTGCGCATGGCGCTCAACCAGGTCATGAGCGATGAGTCGGCTGTACTCAGCGAGGGCTGCGAAGTCGCCTTCTTCCCCCCCGTCACCGGCGGCTGATCCACTCACTCGCGGCGGCTCAGGCCACCTGAGCATCCAGCTTCACAAGCTGGTCCACCAACGCCGCAGATGCGCGCGTCATCGGGCTGCGCAACTCGTCACGCAGCAAATTTTGTCGCGCCAGCAATGCCTTGAGCGGGCCCGGATTGGGTTCTGCAAACAGGGCTTCAATCAGCGGCGGCAGCGGTTTCCACAAAGCCTCGGCCCCGGCCACGTCGCCCGCTCGAAGGCGCTGAACAATTTCCGCAAATCGCGACGTATGCAAATGCGCCGCTGCCGCGATAGCGCCCCGGCCGCCTGCTGCCACAGTCGTGAAGATGTTTGCATCCTCACCGGCCAGCACCTGCAATTGCCCATCGGCGATCAGTGCCCGCGTTTTCGCCGTGTCACCCCCGCAATCCTTGACGGCCTGTATGCGCGGGTGCGCCGCCAGCGCCCGGATGGTCTCAAGCGCCATCTGGCTGCCCGTGCGGTAGGGAATGTCGTAAAGCACCACCGGCACCGCGCTGGCATCGGCCAGGGTGGTAAACCACTCGACCAGGCCCGCCTGCGAGGGCCGGATATAGCTGGGCGCCGGCAGCAAGATGCCCGCGAGGTTCAGTGGGCTCAAAGCACGAACGCGCGCAGCCGTTTTACCCAGGTGGTAGCCAGACAAACCCATGATCACCGGCAGGTCAGGGGCTTCGGCCATCACGGTTTGCAGCACATCAAGTTGCTCTTCATCGCTGAGCGCGGCAGCTTCACCCGTAGAGCCGCATACCACCAGCCCGGCGATGCCGCTGGCCTGGTAGTGCGCTACCAGGCGTTTCAAGGCACCGTAGTCGACCTTGTCCTGGTCAAACGGGGTAACGAGCGGGATCCAGAGTCCCGAGAAATCGTGAGTTGCCTGAGTGGCTTGATTTGCCTGATCGGCATTGAGCGCTGTTTGCATGAAGACACATCCCAAAAAACTGACCGGCTAAAAAGGCCGTCATCAGAACAAGTGAAGGTGTCCGCAAAAGACTCTGGAAAAGTAACCGGCGGTTCCATCGCTCATTCGACGACGGAACCGCAGCCCCGGTCAAATGAGCAACGGTTTTTTCGATTTGCTGGCGCACGCCTCAAACCCGCGGGCGCTGTCGGGCGTCCGGTTGGCAAGAAGGTGAATGTGGCCAGTCATGCTGCCATATTACTTGAGGGGCCGGGCTGTGGCACTGTTTCGGCATTGAATATGCACCGGCCTGCGTGGCCCAGTGGCAAAATTGCCACTATGGCCCAGTCTTCCCCCCGCGTCCTGATCACCACCGATGACTTCAACCTCGCCGATGAAGTTGCCGCGCTGCGCTCAAACGACAAGCGCGTCGGCGCCGTCTGCACCTTCACCGGCACGGTTCGGGACCGCAATGACGGCCTGAGCGTCAGCAGCATGGAACTGGAGCATTACCCGGGCATGACCGAAAAAGCCATCGAGGCCATGATCGATGAGGCGATGTCGCGTTTTGATATTTTTGGCGCCCGCGTCATCCACCGCGTCGGCCTGCTGCAGCCGCTGGACCAGGTGGTGATGGTGGCCGTAGTGTCAGCCCATCGCGGCGAAAGCTTCAAGGCCTGCGAATTCCTGATGGACTACCTGAAAACCCAGGCGCCGTTCTGGAAGAAAGAAGAAACGCCGGAAGGCGCCCGCTGGGTGGATGCCCGGGTCAGCGACGACGCGGCGCTGGCGAAATGGGGCATCAGCGCCAGCAACGCCTGAGGCCGGCGTGGGCTTGACGCACATCAAACGCGGCCCAATGGCTTGCCGTGCTTGCGGCTGAATGACTTGAAAAGGCGCGCAAAAGCCCCAAACTCGGCAATAACCGCTCCTTCGTGAGCCCCGAGCCCCTTTGCGGAGTCAAATTCAATGCGACAAGACAAATTAACCACCAAATTCCAGGAAGCCCTGAGCGATGCGCAGTCCCTCGCGCTGGGCAACGACAACGGCTATATCGAGCCGGTTCACCTGCTGGCCGCCATGCTCCGCCAGGAAGACGGCCCGCGTGCCCTGCTGGAAAAAGCCGGCGTCAACGTGGGCGGCCTCACGCAGGCTGCTGATGCAGCCGTTAAAAAACTGCCGCGGGTGCAGGGCCAGGACCAGATCCAGGTCAGCCCTGATCTCGCCAGGCTGCTGCAGGCCACCGAAAAAGAAGCCATCAAGCGCAACGACCAGTTCATCGCCGGTGAGCTCTTCCTGCTGGCCGTGGCCGACAGCAAGAGCGACGTGGGCCGGCTGGCCAAAGAAAACGGCCTGACCCGCAAGGCGCTTGAAGCGGCGATCGACGCCGTGCGCGGCGGGCAGGGCGTGAACAGCGCCGACGCCTAAGGCCAGCGCGAAGCCCTCAAGAAATACTGCATGGACCTGACCGAGCGCGCCCGCCTGGGCAAGCTCGACCCGGTGATCGGCCGCGACGATGAAATCCGCCGCGCCATCCAGGTGCTGCAGCGCCGAACCAAAAACAACCCGGTGCTGATCGGGGAGCCTGGCGTCGGCAAGACTGCCATCGTCGAGGGCCTCGCCCAGCGAATCGTCGCGGGTGAGGTGCCCGATTCGCTCAAGGGAAAGCGTGTGCTGAGCCTGGACATGGCCGCACTGCTGGCCGGCGCCAAGTTCCGCGGCGAGTTTGAAGAGCGCCTGAAAACCGTGCTCAATGAACTCGCCAAAGACGAAGGCCAGACCATCGTCTTCATTGACGAGCTGCACACCATGGTGGGCGCCGGCAAGGCAGAGGGCGCCATGGACGCGGGCAATATGCTCAAACCCGCGCTGGCCCGCGGTGAGTTGCATTGCGTGGGTGCCACCACGCTCGACGAATACCGCAAGTACATCGAAAAAGACGCTGCGCTGGAGCGCCGCTTCCAGAAAATCCTGGTGGGCGAGCCGAGCGTGGAGGCGACGATTGCCATCCTGCGTGGCCTGCAAGAGAAATACGAAGAGCACCACGGCGTGCAGATCACCGACCCGGCCATCGTGGCCGCGGCCGAGTTGAGCCACCGCTACATCACTGACCGTTTCCTGCCCGACAAGGCCATCGACCTGATCGATGAAGCCGCGGCCAAGATCAAGATAGAGATGGACTCCAAGCCCGAGGTCATGGACAAACTCGACCGCCGCCTGATCCAGTTGCAGATCGAGCGCGAAGCCGTGCGCCGCGAAAAAGACGAGTCTTCGAAAAAGCGCTTCGACCTGATTGAAGAGGAGATCGCCAAGCTGCAAAAGGAGATATCCGATCTCGATGAAATCTGGCAGGCCGAAAAAGCCCAGGCGCTCGGCTCCAAGGACGTGATGGAAGAAGTCGGCCGCATCCGCTTCCAGATTGAGGAATTCACCCGCAAGGGCGACTTCAACAAAGTCGCCGAGCTGCAATACGGCAAGCTGCCCGAGCTGGAAAAGCGCCTCAAAGAAGCGCAGGCTAGCGAAGCCAGCAAGGGAAAGTCCAATGCGCCCACGTTGCTGCGCACCCAGGTCGGCGCTGAAGAGATCGCGGAGGTCGTGGCGCGCGCCACCGGCATTCCCGTCAGCAAGCTGATGCAGGGCGAGCGCGACAAGCTGCTGCTCATGGAAGGCAAGCTGCACGAGCGCGTGGTCGGCCAGGACGAAGCCATCGGCGCCGTGGCCAATGCCATCCGCCGCTCGCGTTCGGGTCTTTCCGACCCGAACCGGCCTACGGGGTCTTTCCTGTTCCTGGGCCCCACCGGTGTCGGCAAGACCGAACTGTGCAAGGCGCTGGCCGGCTTTTTGTTCGACAGCGAAGACCACCTGATCCGCATCGACATGAGCGAGTTCATGGAAAAGCATTCCGTGGCACGCCTGATTGGCGCGCCCCCGGGTTATGTCGGCTATGAAGAAGGCGGCTACCTGACCGAAGCAGTGCGCCGCAAGCCCTACAGCGTCCTGCTGCTCGATGAGGTGGAAAAAGCCCACCCCGATGTCTTCAATGTGCTGCTGCAGGTGCTGGACGATGGCCGCCTGACCGACGGTCAGGGCCGCACCGTGGACTTCAAGAACACCGTGATCGTGATGACCAGCAACATCGGCTCGCCAATCATCCAGTCCATGGTGGGACAGCCGTATGAGGATGTGAAAGAGGCGGTAGAGGGCGAGCTGAAGAACTACTTCCGGCCCGAGTTCCTGAACCGTATCGACGAGACCGTGGTGTTCCATTCGCTCGACGCGAAAAACATCGAGTCCATCGCCCGCATCCAGCTGCGTACGCTGATAGCACGCCTGCAGAAGATGGACCTCAACATGGAGGTGTCGGAAGCGGCGATTGCCGAGCTCGCCAAGGTCGGGTTCGACCCGGTGTTTGGCGCGCGTCCGCTCAAGCGTGCGATTCAGCAGCGCATTGAAAACCCGCTGTCGAAGTTGCTGCTTGAAGGCAAGTTCCCGCCCAAGAGCACCATCCCGGTCGATGTGGACCCGATCCAGAATCCGGGGGTGTTCAGTTTCGAAGCGGCGGCCGGGTGAGACCGGGCTGGGTGGCGCTGCAGCTTGCTATCGGATTGATAGCTGCTCGCGCCGGCCAGCCGGGGGCTAGTGRCCATTTTTGATGTGAAAAAGACAAAAGCCCGTTCCTGCGCACGCAGGCAACGGGCTTTTTCTTGCTCGCCGTCTGGGGCGGCTGGCAGAGCCRCTTGCGGCCATGATCCGTTAAAGTCATTCACGAGACCGCACAAAACCCGCAGCCATGAAAGCCATCGGCTGCATGGCGGCGCCGGCGCTGCAAAGGAGACAAACGCCCATGAGCACCCTGATCTACACCCACGAAGCCTGTTTCGACCATCGTCCCGGCCCGCACCACCCGGAGTCGCCCGAGCGTCTTGAAGCCGTGCTGCAGGCACTGAAGACACCGGAGTTTGCGAAGGCGCTCTGGCGCGATGCGCCGCTGGGCTCGTTCGATCAGGTGCTCCACGTGCACACACCCGGCTATGTGGAGCAGGTGCAGGCGGTGTCGCCGGCCGAGGGCTACCGCGCGCTCGATGCCGGTGACACCATCCTGTCACCGGGCTCGCTGGAGGCGGTGATGCGTTGCGTGGGCGCAGCCTGTGCCGGCGTGGACGATGTGGTGACAAGGGAGGCGAGCAACGTTTTTTGCGCTACCCGCCCCTGCGGACATCATGCCGAGGCAGATCAGGCCATGGGCTTTTGCGTGTTCAACCAGGCGGCCATTGCAGCGCTGCATGCGCGCCAGCGGCACGGCATCCAGCGTGTTGCGGTGGTGGACTTCGACGTGCACCACGGCAACGGCACGCAGAACTCGTTCTACGACGACCCTGACCTGTTCTACGGTTCCTGCCACCAATCGCAGTTTTACCCCGGCACCGGCGCGCGCCATGAAACCGGCGTGGCCGGAAACATCGTGAATATGCCGTTTCCGCGGGGCACCGGGTCAGTCGCCTTCCGCGCCGCGATGACCGACCAGTTGTTGCCGGCCCTGCGCAGGTTCGCACCCGGGCTGCTGATCATCTCCGCGGGCTTCGATGCCCATCATCTGGATCCGCTGGGCGGCCTGAAGTTCACAGACGACGATTACCACTGGATCACCCGGGAGCTCATGAAGGTGGCCGATGAAACCGCCGACGGCCGCGTGGTTTCCGTCCTCGAGGGAGGCTACAGCCTGGAAGGCCTGGCCAGCGGCACGGCGGCGCACGTGCGTGCGCTGATGGGCAACTGATACGGGACGCGCCCGCGGAACGCAAACAACCAGGCCCTAGCTGCCCAAGCCCGCATAAATGGTCTGCACATCGTCATTGGCATCGATGGCGGCCAGGAAGGCTTCGACTTCCTCGAGGTCGGCGGCGCTGAGGGTTGCCGGATCGACCGGGTTTTTCGGCTTGTAGCCCAGTTTGGCCGACAGCACGCTGAAACCCTGGGCCGGCAGTGCGCGGCTCACAAGGTCAAGGTCGACAGCGTCGGTCAGGAACAGGGTGGTGCCTTCTTCTTCGCCCGGCTCAAAGTCCTGGGCCCCGGCTTCGATGGCGGCCAGTTCGGGGTCGGCGCCTGCTGCTGCAGGTTCGGCTTCAATCATGCCCACGTGGTCAAAATCCCAGGACACCGAGCCGGAAGTGCCCAGCTGCCCCTTGCGAAACAACACGCGCACTTCGGATGCGGTGCGGTTCAGGTTGTCGGTCAGGCATTCGACCATGACCGGCACGCGGTGCGGGGCAAAACCCTCGTAGATCACGTGTTCAAAATGAACCGCATCGCCGGTGAGGCCGGCGCCCTTCTTGATCGCGCGCTCCAGCGTGTCTTTGGGCATGGAGACCTTGCGGGCCTGCTCCACCACCAGCCGCAGGCGGGCGTTCAATGACGGGTCGGCACCGCTGCGCGCGGCCACCATGATTTCCTTGGCCAGTTTTCCAAATACCTTGCCTTTGGCATTTGCGGCCAGTTCCTTGCCTTTTGCTTTCCACTGCGCGCCCATGTTTGATCTTCCTTGGTATGCCGCAGCGCTTCATGCGCCCGGCTTGATGCTTATTGATGTGAGGTGAGCGGCCACGCGCGGGGTGGGGAAAAGCGCGGAACCGAGGGCTCTGGTTATACACCCATGGCCACAGTGGCCTGCTGGCGGGGCTTGCGGGCGAGCCAGGCACATTGGCATCCCTGGAGTTGCTATCTATTTGATAGCTGCTGGCGCACGTTGTTATTAGGCTGCAGGCCTTTTTGTTCCTGAAAATGGGTAAAAACAGCCTTCCCGGCCGCCCAAACGCTCAAACCACCACGCCGGCGGTCTGCAGAAATGCCTGCAGGGCGGTAAAGTCCAGCGGCTTGGTGAGGTGCTCGTCGAACCCGGCGGCCAGCGCGCGGCTTTTGTCTTCGTCCGTGCCAAAGCCGGTGAGGGCCGCGACCGTCACCTGCTCGCCGCCGTGCAGGGCGCGCAGGGCTGCCAGCACCTCGTAGCCGTTCATTCCCGGCATGCCGAGGTCCAGCAAAACGGCCTGGGGTGCCTGCTGGCGAAACATCTCCAGCGCAGCGGGGCCGTCATAGGCCACTTTCACCTGGCAGTCCATCAGCCTGAGAATTTCCGCCAGGCTGTTGGCTGCATCGCGGTTGTCGTCCACCACCAGGATGGCTGCGCCCGGACCGCTTGCGTCATCGGTGCCGTGCACGCCTGTCTGCGCATTGGGCAGGAAAAAAGTGAATGTGCTGCCGCGGCCGGGGCCCTCGCTTTCAGCATGCAGTGCGCCGCCGTGCATTTCCACCAGGGAGCGTGCCAGCGTCAGACCGATGCCCAGCCCGCTTTCCCGCGCGGCGGTCTGCGCGTCGCCCTGGGAGAACAGCTCGAAGATCTGGCTGAGCGCCTGGGACGACAGACCCAGCCCGTTGTCGTGGACCGAGGTGTAGAGCTGCGTGCCCTCTTGCCAGACTTTCAGCTCGATCAGGCCCGCCTCGGGGGTGTACTTTGCGGCATTGACCAGAAGGTTCTGCAGGACCTGCGCAAGCCGTGTGGCGTCTCCCTGCACCAGCGGCGACGCGGCCGGGATGTCTGCCTTCAGGCGGTGGCGCCGCGCATCAAACAAGGGGCGCACGGCCTCAATGGAGCGGGCCACCACCTGGTTGTAGGAAACCTGCTCCGCCTTGAACCGGATCTTGCCGGTGGTCAGCCGCCCGACATCGAGCAGGTCGTCGACCAGGCGTGTCATGTGCGTGAGCTGCCGGTCGATCATGTCGCGGCTGCTTCGAACCAGCGGGCTGGGGGAKGGTTCCAGTTGCAGGATGGTGATGGCGTTGCGGATGGGGGCCAGCGGGTTGCGCAGCTCGTGCGCCAGCATGGCCAGGAACTCGCTCATGCGCTTGCTGGATTTTTCCAGCTCGTGCAGGCGCCGCCTTTCGGTCATGTCGCGTGTGACTTTGACAAAGCCGCGCAGTTGCCGGCCCGTGTCATACACCGGGGCAATCACCACATTGGCCCAAAACACCGAGCCGTCCCGCCGAACGCGCCAGCCTTCTTCTTCAGCCCGGCCATACTCCAGGGCCGCCTTCAGTTCGGCTTGGGGTTTGCCGGCCTCAAGGTCTTCAGGACGGTAAAACAGGCTGAAATGTTTGCCGATGACTTCGCTCGGGCTGTAGCCCTTGATGAGCTGCGCGCCGCTGTTCCAGCTCTCGATCACGCCGTCGGGGCTGAGCATGAAGATCGCGTAGTCCCGCACCCCTTCGATCATGAACCTGAAGCGTTCTTCGCTCTCGCGCAGCGCTTCCTCGTGAGCCCGGCGTTCCGTGAGGTCGCGTGTGACCTTGCCGAAGCCGGCGAGTTGTCCGTTCTCGTCCCTGAGCGCGGTAATGACGACATTGGCCCAAAAACGGCTGCCGTCCTTGCGGATGCGCCAGCCTTCTTCCTCGAAGCGCCCATCTCTTTCCGCGCGGCGCAACTCCTCGGCGGGCCATCCGGCGGCGACGGCCTCAGGGGGGTAAAAGGTGGAGAAATTGCGGCCGATGATCTCGTCGGCGCGGTACTGTTTGATGCGCTGGGCGCCGATATTCCATGACATCACGTTGCCCGCGGTGTCGAGCATGAAGATGCCGTAGTCCTGCACCGCATCCACCAGCAGGCGAAAGCTATCCGTTGTAATC
>NZ_JBFUGX010000053.1:0-11221 GCF_056402675.1 Polaromonas sp. P3_C2
AGCAGGGGCCGCGGAACCGGCTTTGCCGGGCCGCAGGCGCCGTCCCCTGCAAGGGGAAAAGGGCTACACGCAGTGAGCCCGATAGGGGTGTGCTTCATGTTCAGGTCTTGTCCTACAGGTCCCGCCGCGAGGCGCCTGTAAATTAATGCAACGTTTCTTTTCAGGAACACCACCSGGCTTCATGCCGCCAAGGCTGGCCACTCAACGCGCAACATGCCGCAGACACAGGGCATGCTTGTAGAAGAAGTCCTGACGACAGTGGAGACAACCCCGTATGAACGAAATTCTGGCCATATGGGCTGAGTGGATCAAGCCGTCGGCAGGTTTGCCGACCGTGCAATGGTCCATTCTGCTGGCGGTAGCGGCTGCTGCCGGCCACCTCGCCAACCGCTACACAGGCCTGCCCAAGGTCATCGGCTATTCACTCGTCGGCGGGCTGGCCGGACTGGCCGGTTTTACCGGCGCCGTGTGGCCATTGCAGGGCACCGGGCTTTTCCTGCTGGAGCTGGGCGTTGCCGTGGTGCTGTTTGAAGCGGGCGGGCGCATTCCGCTGCGCTGGTTTCGCCACAACCCCATGGTGCTGGTGCAAAGCCTGGCTGAATCTGCCCTCACCTATGTTTTTGTCCACTGGGCCCTGAGCAAGCTGGGCGTGCGCGAGATCGTTGCGGAGTCGCTCGCGCTGCTGGCCATGGCCGCATCACCGGCCGTTCTCTCGCGTGTGGCGATCGACACAGGTGCCGCCGGACCGGTGACGGAACGCGCCCTGGTGCTGTCAACGCTGGGCACCCTGTATRCCCTCACGCTGTGCAGCGCCCGCGCCGGCCTGATGCCGCGGGGCGAAGCCGCGCTGTCAAGCCCGCTCTACGCAGTGCTGGTGGTGCTGGGCCTGTCCGTCGTGGTCGGCGCTGTGCTCGCCCTCACATTGCGCATCGCCTTGCGGGTGATGAGCCCCACCAGCGAGAACACCGCCATCCTGCTGCTGGCACTGATCGCCACAGGCGCGGCGCTTGCAGCCCACTTCGGCGGCTCGGCGCCGCTGGCGGCCCTGCTGGGCGGCATGCTGCTCAAGCAACTGAACCCGCGCCCCTGGTCATGGCCGCGGCAGATGGGCACTGCCTCGTCGATGCTGACCATGTTGATGTTTGTGCTGGTCTCCGTGGTCGCCGCGCAAGCAGACTGGAGCGGGCCTGTTGCCGGGCTCGTCATCGGCATGGTCGTGGCCCGCATGGTTGCCAAGATTGCCGGTGTCGCCATCGGTAACGTGGGCAGCGGCGCCAGCTGGAAGCAGGCCCTCTGGGTCGGCTGCGCGATGTCGCCGATGTCATCGGTGGCGCTGCTGCTGGTTTCACAGTTTGCGGCGGCCTCGGGCGCCACGGGGCGTCAGATTGCCAGCGTGGCCCTGCCTGCAATCTTGCTGATGGAAGTGCTGGGTGCCGTGCTCGCCACCGTGGCCATCTACCGCTCGGGCGAAAGCTCCAAACCCTGGGCGCCGCTCACACGCAGCCCTTCAACAGGACCTGTTCATGAGTCTTGAACCTTTCCAGAAGTCCGCAGCCCTCTCGCTGGGTGTCGAGCTTGAACTGCAGCTCGTCAATACCCACGACTATGACCTCGCGCCGTATGCCGAAGACATGCTGCGCCTGATGGCCAAAATTCCGCTACCCGGCGCCGTGGTGCCGGAGATGACGTCCAGCATGATCGAGATCTCGACCGGCGTGTGCCATAACGCCTCGGAGGTGCTGGGCCAGCTTTCGCAGATTCGCGACGCGCTCGTCAAGAGCGCCGACAAGCTCAACATTGCGGTGGTGGGCGGCGGCACGCATCCGTTTCAGCAATGGCACGAGCGCCGCATTTACGACAAACCGCGCTTTCGCGAACTGTCGGAGCTGTACGGCTACCTTTCCAAGCAGTTCACGATCTTCGGCCAGCACGTGCACGTGGGCTGCCCCGACGCCGACAGTGCCCTGCTGACGCTGCACCGCATGTCGCGCTATATCCCGCACTTCATTGCCCTGTCGGCATCTTCGCCTTACGTGCAGGGGCAAGACACAGCGTTTGATTCGGCGCGCCTCAACTCCGTGTTTGCCTTCCCGCTATCGGGCCGTGCACCGTTTGCCCTGACGTGGGACGACTTCACCGTGTACTTCGACAAGATGACGCGCACCGGCGTGGTCAAGAGCATGAAGGACTTTTACTGGGACATCCGGCCCAAGCCGGAGTTCGGCACCATCGAGATCCGCGTGTTCGACACCCCGATGACCGTGGAGCGTGCCACCGCGCTGGCCGGCTTTGTGCAGTCACTGGCCTCCTGGTTCATGCACGAACAGCCCTTCATGCCGGTCGAGGACGACTACCTGGTCTACACCTACAACCGCTTCCAGGCCTGCCGCTTCGGGCTGGACGCAGTCTATGTCGACCCGGCCACGGGCGGGCACATGCCGCTGCGCGAGCACATCCTGCTGACCATGGCACAGATTGAACGCCATGCCACCGGCATGGGTGCCGGTGCGTCGCTGCACCTGCTGCGCAACAGCGTGGAGCGTGCCGACAATGACGCCCGCTGGCTGCGCGAAAAGCAGGGCGAGGAACACCTGCTGGCCGAAGTCATACGCCAGGCGGCCGACCGTTTCCGCGGTGGCGTCACGCACCAACAACATCCCTGATCCGGCTTTGCCGGATACCCTTGTATGCTCGGCATATGGGTGAATTTGACCTGATCGCACGCTATTTCACGCGTCCCGCCGGCCGGGCCGTCCTGGGTGTCGGTGACGACTGTGCATTGCTGCAGCCCGCGCCCGGCACACAACTGGCCATCTCCAGCGACATGCTGGTCGAGGGCCGGCATTTCTTTGCAGATGTAGATCCTTTTACCTTGGGCCACAAGGCGCTGGCCGTCAACCTCAGCGACCTCGCCGCCTGCGGCGCCCAGCCCCTGGCATTCACACTGGCCCTGGCCTTGCCCCTTATCGACGACGCCTGGCTGGCCGCGTTTTCGCAAGGCCTGCTGTCGCTGGCCGATGCGCACGGCTGCGAACTGGTGGGCGGCGACACCACCCAGGGGCCGCTCAACATCTGCATCACGGTGTTCGGCGAAGTGCCTGTGGTCGGCGGCAAGAGCCAGGCATTGCTGCGCTCCGGCGCAAAGCCCGGCGACGACATCTATGTCAGCGGCACGCTGGGTGACGCCCGGCTTGCCCTGGAGGCGCTGCGCGGCGCCCTGGCCCTGCCTCCAGGCGTCCTTGCACAGACCCGCCAGCGGCTCGAACAACCCACGCCGCGCGTCGCCCTCGGCCTGGCCCTGCGGGATGTTGCCTCTGGAGCCATCGACGTGAGCGACGGCCTGCTGGGTGACTTGCAACACATCCTCAAGGCATCCGGCGCCGGCGCTACCATCGACACCTCGCTTACTATCAATTTGATAGCTGTCCGCGCTTGTCCTGATTGGGCCGAAGGCACAATTCCCCATGAAAAGCAGCTGGAATGCGTACTGGCAGGCGGGGATGATTATGAGCTCGCCTTCACCGCGCCGCCCTCCGCGCGTGAGGCCGTACGGGCAGCTTCACGGCTTGCCGCAACGCCCGTCACCCGCATCGGGAAAATCGACTCCCAGCCAGGCCTTCGACTGATTGATGCACAAGGAAAAGCTGTTTCGCAGCACTTCTCCTCGTTTGATCACTTTGTCGGGAAATAGACAAGGAAAGACAGCGCGTTTGTGCGCCGGCACCGGCGTGGTTCAGGTCCCCGTCTGTTTGCGCAGCCGGGCGTGGCGCGCCAGACTCTGTACAAACCGGGTTGCTGCCCGCAGGGCGGCCGGCGCGGCCCCGTTGCCGAAATTCTCCACGGCCTCGCGGCGTAGTTGCCTCGCACGCTGCCCGGCCAGATCGATCAGGCGGTTGTGCTCGTCAAGCGAAAGGGTGCGGCTCATGATGTTTTCCTTTTCTGTCCCCGGGGTTTGCGGGGGGTGAAAGCACTGTAGGAAAAGCACGGCCCGCCGGAAACGGCATGGTCCGCAAATGGGTCTTGCGCTGGCTGCAAAGCCGCCCGCAGGCCCTGTACTGGTTACCATTGACCCATGCGCAACCTTGGCTTCGACGACATGCTCCTCTTTGCCCGCGTGGCCGAGCTGGGCACCCTCTCGGCCGTTGCCCGCGAACGCGACGTACCGGTCAGCCAGGTTTCGCGCAGCCTGAGCCGCATCGAAAAAGCCTGCGGTACGCGCCTGATCCATCGCTCCACGCACGGTTTGGCGCCCACCGCCGAGGGCGAAACCTTTCTGCAGTACTGCCGCCGCATCGTGGGAACGCTCGACGAGCTGGAAGGCGAATTTGMCAGCCAGTCGCGGCAAGCCACCGGCTGGGTGCGTGTGGCGGCCAGCACGGTGGTCGCCCAGTACCTGCTGGCGCCCAGTTTTGACAGCCTGCACCGGCGCCATCCGCAGCTGTGCGTGGACCTCCAGGTGGAAGACCGGCTGGTGGACATGGCGCGGGACGGCATCGACATCGCGATTCGCACCGGCACACCGGTGACCGACACGGTCGTTGCCCGGCAAATCGGTGCGCTGGGGCGGCGGCTGTATGCTGCGCCGGGCTACCTTCAGGCTTACGGAACACCCCGGCACCCCGACGAACTGCATAACCACCGGCTGATCACCAACAGCGGCGTGCCCATGCTCAACCACTGGCCTTTCGTGATTGACGGGAAACCCAGCGTGATCGTGCCCAAGGCATCCTGGCGCTCCGACAATACCGGCATGACCGCCACGCTCACGCTGCAGGGCCTGGGTATTTCACGTTGCGCCACGCTGGTCGCCGAACCGCTGGCGCGCCAAGGCTTGCTCGTTCCGGTGCTTGCGGACTTTGTCGACGAACAACCCAGCCCGATTTACGCCGTTACGCTCACCAACCGCCACCGCCTGCCCAAAATCAAGGCCTGTATCGACCATTGGGCCGAGTGGCTGGAAAAAACCAGCGCGGCCCCAGCCTCATGACCATGACATCCGAATTCACCCCCCCACCAGAAGCCCCCAGCCCGGCGCGGTTCCGGCCCAATGTCCGGTTCCTGCTGTCGCATCCTGCGCATTTCATCGCCCTCGGTTTCGGCTCGGGCCTGAGCCCGGTGGCGCCCGGCACGGCCGGCACACTCTGGGCCTGGCTGGCTTTTCTGGTGCTGCAGCAGTGGCTGTCGCCGGCCGACATGGGCTGGCTGATTGCCGCCTCTACCCTGATTGGCTGGTGGGCCTGCACCGTCACCGCGAAGGCCATGAACGTGCTCGACCCCGGCAACATCGTCTGGGACGAAGTGGTGGCCTTCTGGCTGGTGTTGTGGCTGGTCATGCCGGCGGGCTTCGAAGCGCAGCTCGCCGCGTTTTTGCTGTTTCGCTTTTTTGACGCCGTGAAGCCCGGCCCGGTGGCATGGGCTGATCAGGCTTTCAAGGGCTTTAGCTGGCGCGGCGGCTTCGGGATTTTGTTTGACGACTTCGTGGCGGCGTTCTGCGCCCTGCTGGTGATCGCCTTCTGGAGATTCTGGTGAGCAGCACATTGCTATCAAAAGAGGAGCTGCTTGCGCCCGTCTCTATTGCCTTGGTGGTCGATTTATTGCTCAAAAAGGGCTGGATGCTCGCCACGGCCGAAAGCTGCACCGGCGGCATGATCTCGGCGGCGTGCACCGACCTGGCGGGCTCCAGCGCCTGGTTCGAGCGCGGCTTTGTCACCTATTCCAACGAAGCGAAAAACGAACTGCTGGGTGTCGACGCTGCGCTGATTGCCGTGCACGGCGCTGTCAGCGAGGAAGTGGCCCGTGCGATGGCTTCCGGCGCCCTGGGCCACTCCCGTGCACAGGTGTCGGTGGCGGTCACCGGGGTGGCCGGCCCGACGGGCGGCAGTGCCGCCAAACCCGTCGGTACGGTATGGTTTGGTTTTGCGCTTCCCGGCCGGCTGGTGTCTGAAGTCCGGCGCTTTGACGGCGACCGGGCCGCGGTGCGCAGCGCCACGGTGCAGCATGCGCTGCAGCGGCTGCTGCAATTGCTGCGCGAAGCCGGCTGACGCGTGAGCGACGCCGGCACAAACCGAAGCGCTATAGAGTCGCGAAGCCACGAGGCCACCCGAAAACAACCACCCAGGAGACACCATGCACCCCAACCAGGCCACCCTCGAGAAGTTTTACAGCGCTTTTACACGGCTGGATTCCGACACCATGGCGACCTGCTACGCCCCGGACGCCGCTTTCGACGACGCGGCGTTTTCGCTGCGGGGGCACCGCGAGGTCACCGGCATGTGGCACATGCTGTGCGACGCCACAAAAGCCAAGGGCATGGATGTATGGAAGCTCACCTACAGCGGGCTGGAAGCCGGCGCGAGCACGGGAAAGTCGCACTGGGATGCCTACTACCGCTTCAGCGCCACCGGGCGCATGGTGCACAACAGCATTGACGGTGCGTTTGAATTCAATGAACAGGGCCTGATCACGCGGCACCGTGATCACTTTGATTTCTGGACCTGGTCGCGGCAGGCGCTGGGCGCGCCCGGCCTGCTGCTGGGCTGGACGCCCTTCCTGCGCAACAAGGTGCGCGCGCAGGCGGCAGCAAATCTGCAAAAATACTTGGCCCAACGCAAGAGTTGATCCAAACGGGAGTTTTCATGTCCTGGTTTGACGGTTTTGAATCACGCAGCTTTGAGGTCAACGGCGCGTCCATCAACGCGCGGTTTTCCCGGGTCGTGCCGGGCGATCCGCTGCGCCCGGCCCTGTTGCTGCTGCATGGTTTCCCGCAGTCGCATGTGATGTGGCACCGCGTGGCGCAACGCCTGGCAAAACACTACTTCCTGGTCATGCCCGATTTGCGGGGTTACGGAGACTCTTCCAAAACCGCAGGCCTGCCCGACCACAGCAACTACAGCAAACGCAACATGGCGCACGACATGGTCGGGGTGATGGATGCCCTGGGTGTGGACCGCTTTTACCTCAGCGGCCACGACCGCGGCGGGCGTGTGGCGCACCGGCTGGCGCTGGACTATGCGGCACGCGTGCAAAAACTCTGCATCATCGACATCGCCCCCACACTGGACATGTATGAAGGCCGCAGCATGACGGAGCCCTACATGGCGTTTGCGCGTGCCTACTACCACTGGTTCCATATGTTGCAGCCGGCGCCGCTGCCCGAAATCATGATGGGCGCCAACCATCCCGAAACCGCCAAAGCCTACCTGCACGCCAAGCTAGGCGGCTGGGGCAGCGCGGGGCTCAATTACATCGAACCTCAGGCCCTGGCCGAATATGAACGCTGCTTTTGCAACGCCGAAGCGCTGCATGCGGCCTGCGAAGACTACCGGGCAAGCGCCGGGATTGACCTGGACCACGACCGCGAAAGCCGCGCGCAGCACCTGAAGGTGGTCTGCGATTTGCTGCTCCTGTGGGGCGAACGCGGTGTGGTGCACCGGATGTTCGATCCGCTGGCGCTGTGGGAGGCGCAATGCAGCGGCGAGGTCTCGGGCCATGCCATGGCGGCGGGCCATTTCATCCCCGAGGAACAGCCCGTGGCGACGGCCACCGCGCTGCACAACTTCTTTCGCTGACTTCAAGGGGCGGCCATGTCGACTTACACGGCAGAGGTTTTGTGGGAAATCAATGGCGGCGATTTCCCGGGAAACCGCTACAGCCGCAGGCACCTGATCCGCTTCGACGGAGGCCTCGAAGTGCCGGGCTCTTCTTCACCGCATGTAGTGCCCCTGCCGATGTCGGACGCGTCAGCCATGGACCCGGAAGAGGCATTCGTCGCCTCGCTGTCGAGCTGCCACATGCTGTGGTTTTTGTCGATCGCGGCCAAACGCAAGTTTTCCGTGACACGCTACTTTGATGCGGCCAGTGGTGTGATGGAAAAGAACGCGGAAGGAAAAGTCGCCATGACCACCGTCACCTTGCGGCCTGACGTGGCGTTTGCCGGTGAACGCATGCCGACACGCGCCGAGATCGACAAGCTGCACCACGAGGCCCACGACGCCTGCTTCATCGCGAACTCGGTGAAAACCGATGTGCGCTGCGAGCCTGTGTATGGCGACGCATGACTGACCGCAGGCCGTTGCTGATCGCTCTCGGCCTGCTGGTACTGGCCGCGCTGGTGTGGTCGGGGATGGCGCCGTATGACCGGGGCACCTGGATGCTCGAGGTGGCGCCCGCCGTCATCGCCGCACCGGTACTGCTGGCCACGGGCCGGCGCTACCCGCTGACGACCTTGCTGTACGTGCTGATTGCGCTGCACATGCTGGTGCTGATCATGGGTGGCGCCTACACCTATGCCAGGGTGCCGCCGGGTTTCTGGCTGCAGGACTTGTTTCACCTGGGCCGCAACCCTTACGACAAGATCGGCCACTTCATGCAGGGGCTGGTGCCTGCGATGGTGGCACGCGAGGTATTGCTGCAGCGCGGCTACCTGGGCAGCCGCCGCATGGCAGGGTTTCTGTCAGTGTGCGTGGCCATGGCCATCAGCGCGGTGTATGAACTGGTGGAGTGGTGGGCCGCCTTGGCGCTGGGTCAGGGCGCGGATGAATTTCTGGGAACCCAGGGGGATCCCTGGGACACGCAGTCGGACATGTTCATGGCCTTGATCGGAGCTGCGGTGGCGATCACGCTGCTGGGCCGGTGGCATGACCGGCAAATGCGCAAGCTGTCGGGTTTGCAGGAACTTTGGCCGCAGGGCAATTGGGCTGGGCGCTAGTCGCTATTGAATTCATAGCAATCGGGTGGAATCCATCTGGAAGGCAGCTCTYCCTCTTGCGACCTCATGCCCTGCGTGCCAACCCTGCCAGAATCCCCCCATGCAATTTTTCAAAGACCTCAACCTCGCCGCCTTCACCGCGGGCTTCGTCGCAGTCCTGGTCGGCTTCACCAGCTCGGTTGCCATCGTCTTTCAGGCAGCCCTTGCCTTCAACGCCACGCCTGCCGAGATTGCCTCGTGGATGTGGGCGCTCGGCATCGGCATGGGTTTGTGCTCTCTTGTGCCGTCGTTGTGGTTGAAAAAGCCGGTGATGGTGGCCTGGTCCACACCGGGTGCCGCCGTGCTGGCTACTGCAGGGCTGGCTGGCGGTTTCTCGATGGGAGAGGCGGTTGCGGCATTTATGGTCAGCGCGGCGCTCATCACCTTGTTCGGCATCACCGGCTGGTTTGAAAAAGTCATGAACCGCATTCCTGTGGCCATCGCCTCCGCGTTGCTGGCGGGTGTGCTTGCGCGCTTCGGCATCCAGGCCTTTGCGGCAGCTCAAACGGCTTTGCCTTTGGTGCTGCTGATGCTGGCGATCTACTTATTGGGCAAGCGGTTGATGCCGCGCTATGCGGTAGTGCTGACGCTGGTCGGAGCCATTGTGTTTGTCGCTGCGCGCGGGCAACTGGCGTGGTCTGGGGTCGCTTTTTCGTTGGCGATGCCGGTGTTCGTGATGCCGAAGTTCACACTGGCCGCCATTGTCAGCCTGGCCATTCCGCTGTTTGTGGTGACCATGGCTTCGCAGAATCTGCCGGGCGTGGCAGCCATCCACGCCGCCGGTTATGGGCCGGACAGTCCGGACGGCGGCATTCCGGTGTCAAAAATCATCACGCTGAGCGGCCTGACCACGCTGGTGCTGGCGCCTTTTGGCGCGTTTGCCCTCAACCTGAGCGCCATCACGGCGGCCATCTGCATGGGCCGGGAAGCGCATGAGGACCCCGCCAGGCGGTACACCGCGACCGTATGCTGCGGCGCGATCTACATCGTGATCGGCATATTCGGCGCAGCGATCACCGGCCTGCTGACAGCTTTCCCAAAAGAGCTGGTCGTGGCCATTGCCGGGCTGGCGCTGCTGGGTACCATCGGCAACGGCCTGGCCGCGGCGGTGAAGGAGGAATCGCACCGGTAAGCGGCGCTTATCACTTTTCTCGTCACCTTGTCGGGCGTCGTAATAGCCGGTGTGGGCTCGGCCTTTTGGGGTGTCGTCGCGGGCGCGATTGCGCTCTTTGTACAACAATACGGCCAACAGCGCCGGGAAGCCCGCTCCGGGGCGGCGCCAAACCCTGGGACACGTTCCACACCATGAATCTTCTTTTTGTTGCCGATCCGCTCGAGTCATTCAAGATTTACAAGGACACCACCTTTGCCATGATGCGGGAGGCGCAGCGGCGCGGGCACCGCGTCAGCGCTTGTGAGCCGGCCGACATGAGCTGGGAGACCGGTGCGAAAGTCACAGCCCAGGTGCGCCACATCACGCTGACAGGCGACGCAGATGTGTGGTTCACGGCCGATGCCGCCCGGCCCGACGGCCGCGAAGCCATTGCGGGTTTTGATGCGGCGGTCATGCGCAAGGACCCGCCTTTTGACAGCGAATACTTTTACAGCACGCACCTGCTGGAGCAGGCCGAGCGCGAAGGCGCCAGGGTCTTCAACAAGCCTGCCGCCTTGCGCGACCATCCTGAAAAGCTTGCCATCCTCGAGTTTGCGCAATTCAGCGGCCCGACGCTGGTCACGCGAAGTGCGGCCGACATCAAGCGCTTTCATGCCGAGCACAAGGACATCATCCTCAAACCGCTGGATGGCATGGGCGGCATGGGCATCTTCCGCGTGAAGGAAGACGGCCTGAATCTGGGCAGCATCACCGAAACACTGAACAGGAACGGCGCCGAAAGCGTGATGGTGCAGAAATTTTTGCCCGAGATCGTCAAGGGCGACAAGCGCGTGCTGGTCATCGGGGGAAAACCGGTTCCTTTCAGCCTGGCGCGCATTCCCCAAGGCAGCGAAGTGCGCGGCAATCTGGCGGCCGGCGGCGTGGGTGTGGCGCAGCCGCTCTCAAAGCGGGATTTTGAAATTGCCGAAGCGCTGGGCCCGGTGCTGGCCGCGCGCGGCCTGCTGCTGGCCGGCGTCGACGTGATCGGCGACTATGTGACCGAGATCAATGTGACCAGCCCGACCTGCTTCCAGGAAATCCACGACCAGGCCGGTTTTGACGTGGCGGCCATGTTCATTGACGCACTGGAGTCGGCCCTCACGACAGCCGGCGCCTGACGGCCTGATCGCACAAGCGGGCAGCAGCTGTCAGGCGGCGATGAGTGCGCCGCCTTCAAACACCTTGAGTTCCCCGGGCGCAAATGAGGTCCAGTTTTCATTGGTAGTGAGCGGCGCCGTGACCACCACGGCGACGCGGTCGGTCGGCCTGGTGTGCTCGGCAAAATTCACGCTCACATCCTCGTCGCTCAGCGTGGCATGCGC
>NZ_JBFUGX010000054.1:0-11148 GCF_056402675.1 Polaromonas sp. P3_C2
CCAGCAAACAGTGCATGAAATTCGCCTGGATTGCGACAACGACGTGATCCTGCTCAAGGTGACGCAGCTGGGCCACACGCCGGGCATCGCCTGCCACACGGGCCGCCACAGCTGCTTTTTCAGTGTGTATAAAGACGGCCAGTGGGTGGTGACCGAGCCGGTCCTGAAAGACCCGACAACCATGTATAAAAAAGCATCAACAGACTCCGGCAAACATGACCACGAATGACTCCCTCCAGCGCCTGGCGCAGATCATTGAAAGCCGCAAGGCGGCCAACGGCGGTGACCCGGACACCAGCTATGTGGCTCGCCTGCTGCACAAAGGCCCCGACGCCTTCCTGAAAAAAATCGGTGAAGAAGCCACCGAAACCGTGATGGCCGCCAAGGACATCGACCGCGGGGGCCCCACGGCGGAGCTGAAGGGCAAGCTGGTCGGCGAAGTGGCCGACCTGTGGTTTCACAGCCTCATCGCGCTGGCGCACTATGGCCTCAGCCCACTGGACGTGATCGCCGAGCTGGAGCGCCGCGAAGGCACCAGCGGCATCGAGGAAAAAGCCTTGCGCAAGGCCCAGCACCGTGATGCGGCCGAAAAGCCCTGAGACGGGCGTTTCATGGCCCCCATCACCGTGGCTGATTTTTCTTCTCCCTGATATCGCTTTGACTGGAACCTGAACGCATGGAAACCGACCTGGCCGAATTCGAAGGCAAGAATCCCGCCGACCGCACCATCATGCATGTGCTGTACGGCCTGCACACGCTGGCCTGGTTCAGCGGCGGTGTGTTTGCGGTGATCGCCGTCATCATCAACTACATTCGCCGCGCGGATGAAACCGATGCGCTCTACATCGACCACCACAACTACATGATTCGCACCTTCTGGTGGACGCTTGCGTGGCTGGTGCTGCTGTCGCCGCTGTGGCTGTTGATTGTGCCGGGGTGGGTGGCCTATGGCATTGTCTGCCTCTGGTACCTGTACCGCTGCGTGCGTGGCTGGATGCGTTTTAGCAGCCACCGTCCTGCGTAATTTCCTTGAGTCACGACCCAGCCATGAACCATTCCGACACCTGCATTTTCTGCAAGATCGCTGCGGGCACCATTCCAAGCCGGAAGGTGTACGAAGATGACGAGCTGTACGCTTTTCACGACATCAACCCGTGGGCGCCCGTGCATTTCCTGATCATTCCCAAGGACCACATTCCGTCCATGGCCCAGGTTGGCCCCGAACACGCCGCCCTGCTGGGGCGYATGATGGTGCTGGCCCCCAAGCTGGCGATAGAGCAGGGCTGTAACCCTTATCCGGAGGGCGGCTACCGGATCGTGACCAATACCGGCGCCGAAGGCGGACAAGAAGTGCATCACCTGCACTTTCACGTGATCGGCGGCCCTCGTCCATGGCTGAAGGGCTAGAAGGGTTACAAGCCAAAGGGAACCCCGGTGCCCACAACCACACTAAACCGGTAGGCCAATGTGTGTAATCGGTTTTCCGGCAGACAGGGCCTTTAGAATCAACGCAATTACGTGCAAACCGCCCCAAACCGGCAATGTTGCATTTACACCTGTATTTACAGATTAGGAGCAAATCATGGGTTCATTTTCCATCTGGCACTGGCTGATCGTGCTGTTGATCGTGGTGATGGTTTTCGGCACCAAAAAGCTGAAAAACATGGGCAGCGATCTCGGCGGCGCCGTCAAGGGTTTTAAAGACGGCATGAAGGACGGCAGCCAGACGCCCGCCGACGTGCCCGTGCCGCCCGCCAGCGTGACCAACGCTCAGGCCACTGACAAAACGACAATCGACGTCGAAGCCAAGCAGAAGTCTTGAGCGCAATCATCTGACGCAACCTTCCAGCGACACCTTCTGCAGTGATTGATCTAGGCATCTCCAAAATGGCGCTCATCGGCGCCGTGGCGCTGATCGTTATCGGCCCGGAGAAACTGCCGCGCGTGGCGCGCACCGTGGGTACGTTGCTTGGTAAGGCGCAGCGTTATGTGGCCGACGTCAAAAACGAGGTCAACCGCTCCATGGAGCTGGACGAGCTCAAGAAGATGAAGGAAACCGTTGAGGGCGCCGCCCGTGACGTAGAGAACTCCATCCAGACCAACGCCAGCGATTTCGAAAAATCCTGGGCCGAGGCCACGGGAGAGTCGTCCTCCGGCGCTTTGCCGGGCATGGAAATCTTCCCCGAGTACAGGCACCCGAAAAAGAAGTGGCGGCTCAAGCAGGGCGCGACACCGCAGTGGTACAAGGCCCGTTCGGGCGTGCGTACCAAGGCCCAGTCCGGCGCGGCCCGCGTGGCGCGCTTCCGTCCGCAGCCGGGCCGCATGCCTTGAGCTGCTTTTCTGCTGATTCCTTCCTGTTTGCGTGCCTCCCCGCGCAGCCCCACCAGCGCAAATTCCCCTCATGAGCGATCCCCACACCGACAAGCCCGACGAACTCGCGGGCACCGAACAGCCTTTTGTGCAGCACCTCGTGGAGCTGCGCGACCGGATGATCAAGGCGGTGATTGCCATCGGCATTGCGGCCGCCGTGCTGGCGGTGTACCCCGGCGCCAGCGCCCTCTATGACCTGATGGCCGCACCGCTGGTGGCTACGCTTCCCAAGGGCGCCACGCTGATCGCCATCAGCGTGATCACGCCGTTCGTGGTACCCATCAAGATACTCTTCATGGCCGCCTTCATGATCGCACTGCCGGTGGTGCTGTACCAGGTGTGGGCCTTCGTCGCGCCGGGCCTGTATTCGCATGAGAAAAAACTGGTCATGCCGCTGGTGGTTTCCAGCACCCTGCTGTTTTTCATCGGCGTGGCGTTTTGTTATTACTTCGTGTTTGGCCAGGTGTTTGCCTTCATCCAGAGCTTTGCGCCCAAGTCCATCACGGCTACGCCGGACATCGAGGAATACCTGAGCTTCGTGCTGGGCATGTTCCTGGCGTTCGGGCTGGCCTTTGAAGTGCCGATTGCGGTCATTTTGCTGGTGCGCATGGGCATACTCACCGTGGCCCAGCTGCGCCAATACCGCGGCTATTTCTGGGTGATTGCCGCCATCGGCACCGCCCTGGTCACGCCGCCCGACGCCGGTTCCATGATCATGCTGCTGATGGTGGTGGGCGGGCTGTATGAGGTCGGCATCCTGGCGGCCCTGTTGTTCGTCAAGCACACCAAGGCGCCAGAGACCGACAGTGACACCGAAGCGGCCAAGCCCTGATTTTCCGCCGGGGCTGTTCAAAAAACCTTGGATAAAAATGGCTGCAGCCCAATATGGCCGGGCGCAAGCAGCTATTAACTCAATAGCACCTTCGCWTTGATGGCTGCGGGCTCCCCGCCGCCCCGGCCGGTCAGCGCTGCTGAACCTTGGGCCGCTGGCGCTTGCCGGGCGTCACCGGGATCTCGGTCTGCTTGTCCTTGCGCAGCACCGTCAACGGCGCCGGCGTACCGGGCTTGAGGGCTGCCACAGCGGTCAACAACTGGCTCACGTTGCGCACGCCCTTGCCGTTCACGGCAGTGATCACGTCGCCGGGCAGAAGGCCGGCCTGCGCGGCCGGGCCGTTCTGCAGAACGCCGGTGATGATGACACCACCCTCTTTGGCCGCAGCTGCCGGAAGGCCGAATGTTTCAGCGAGTTCGGGGTTGAGGTCCTGCGGCTCCACGCCGATCCAGCCCCGTGTGACCTGGCCGTCCTTCACGATGCCGTCGAGCACCAGCTTGGCGGTCGACACCGGGATGGCAAAACCAATGCCCATGGAGCCGCCCGAGCGCGAATAAATCGCGGTGTTGATGCCCATCAGGTTGCCGTTCACGTCGACCAGCGCGCCGCCCGAGTTGCCGGGGTTGATGGCGGCGTCGGTCTGGATGAAATTTTCAAAGGTGTTGATGCCCAGCTGGTTGCGCCCCAGTGCGCTCACGATACCGCCGGTGACCGTCTGGCCCACGCCAAACGGGTTGCCGATGGCCAGCACGGCGTCGCCCACCTGCAAGGCGTCGGAGTTGCCCAGCACGATGACGGGCAGCTTGTCCAGGTCGATCTTGAGGATGGCCAGGTCGGTGTCCGGGTCGGTGCCTATGACCTGTGCTTTTGCCTTGCGCGTGTCGTTGAGGATGACTTCGATCTCGTCGGCGCCTTCCACCACGTGGTTGTTGGTCAGGATGTAGCCGCTGGCGCTGATGATGACGCCGCTGCCCAGTCCGCCCTGCGGTTCATTGGGGCTCTGGTCGCCGAAGAAAAACTTGAACCACGGGTCTTCGGCATGCGGGTTTTTGGCAGCGGCCTTGCTGGTGTTGATGCTGACCACAGCCGCCGAGGCAATTTTGGCCGCCGACGCGAAGCCGCTTCCGGCGCCGCCGCTGCGCGGCGCGCTGCCGGCCGGGGCCTCGATGACGGACACGCCCGGCATATTGCCGCGGTCCAGCCACTGCGGCTTGAGCGTGGCCACCACGAAGTAAGCCGCCAGCAGGACGGTGACGGTTTGGGAAAAAAGAAGCCAGGTGCGTTTCATGAGGCGTGAAGGTCGGCGTGCCGGTACGAAGGTGCGGAAGACGAAATGGGGCGGGAATCCGGGGCGGCACAGGGCCGGAAGGGGCGCGGCGCCAACTGATGGAGTTTATCGCTTCGGGTTCCCGCTCGCTGTAAGGAAGCACGCCGGCTGGCTCCGGTACCATGTTCCCGGCTGCCGCAAGGCCGCAGCCGCGGGCAGCCTGAACCGCTGCCCGCGGTCAACAACCATAACGGAGGTGACAACATGCATCAGTGTTCAAGGCGGACCTGGCTCGCGCGTGGCGCGGCCGCATTGACAGCGGGTTCGGCGGGACTGGCATTGCCGGTTCTGGCCGCACCCACGGCGACGAAATTTCCGGCCAGTGTGGTGGCGCAGGGCACCACACTGCAGCTCAATGGCGCCGGCACCCGCTTCAAGGCCATTTTCAAGGTCTATGACATGGCCCTGTACACGAGCCGCAAGGTCTCGTCGGCCGACGAGGCGATGAAGCTGGGCACGCCCATCCGCCTGGCTTTTGTGGCGCTGCGCGAAGTCTCCGGCACCGACCTGGGCCGGCTCTTCCTGCGAGGCATGGCCGACAATTCAAGCCGCGACGCTGTCAGCCGCCACTCGGTGTCGAGCAACCGTTTGATCGATATCTTCTCGGGCCGCAGCAAGCTGATGCCCGGCGATT
Organism: Polaromonas sp. P3_C2; assembly: GCF_056402675.1. Taxonomy (NCBI): domain Bacteria; kingdom Pseudomonadati; phylum Pseudomonadota; class Betaproteobacteria; order Burkholderiales; family Comamonadaceae; genus Polaromonas; species Polaromonas sp. P3_C2. Next base: position 5,164 of record NZ_JBFUGX010000054.1, read on the forward strand.
CGTTCGCGATGGAGTTCATGCCGGGCAAGGGCACCAGCTTTTTCATCGCCGAGCAGCCGCAGGGCGCAGCGGTCGGTGATGCGGAGTTCTTTCGCATGGTGCTGGGCATCTGGCTGGGGTCCGTTCCGGCCGACTTCATGCTCAAGGACGCCTTGCTGGGCCTCGAGAAAAGCTGATCGTCCTGAGGCAGCGCCCTGAGACAATGGGGCCATGAGCACCACACGACAGGACTTGCTGCAGGCCTTTGACACGCTTTTGCAGCCCGCGCGTTTCAAGGACTACGGCCCCAACGGCCTGCAGGTCGAAGGCAAACCGTCGGTCGGCAAGATCGTTTCCGGCGTTACCGCCAGCCTGGCGCTGATCGAAGCGGCGATTGCGGCGCAGGCCGACGCCGTCTTTGTGCACCACGGCTTGTTCTGGCGCGGCCAGGACGGCCGCGTCACGGGCTGGATGAAGCAGCGCCTGGCGTTGTTGCTGGCGCACGACATCAACCTCTATGCCTACCACCTGCCACTGGACGCGCATCCCGAGCTCGGCAACAACGCCCAGCTGGGCTTGCAACTGGGCCTCACGGCGACGGGGCGATTCGGCGAACAGGACCTGGGTTTTATCGGTGGGCGTGTCGACGGAGGGCAGTTTTCAGATGCCGGCGCACTGGCAACACATGTGGAAAAAGTGCTTGATCGGGCTGTAACCAAAGCAGGACCAACGCAAGCAGCTATCAAAAACATAGCATGGTGCACAGGCGGCGCGCAGGGGTATTTTGAGGCGGCGATTGCCGCAGGCGCCGACGCCTTCATCACCGGCGAGATTTCCGAACCCCAGGCGCACTACGCGCGCGAGATGGGCGTGGTCTTTATTGCCTGCGGGCACCACGCCTCCGAGCGCTACGGCGCGCCGGCCGTGGCGGCGCAGGTTGCCACGCAGCTCGGCCTGGCCCACCAGTTCATCGACATCGACAACCCGGCCTGAAGCGTTTCTTGCGGGGATCAGGCCGGCTTGTGGCGCTGCCGCCCGGTTCGGCTGGCGTTGGGGCTGGCGTTAGGGCCGGCGGGTTTGGCCCGCAGCGGGGTTTGCGGCGCGGCGTTTCGCAGCGCATGCCAGCTGGAGCCCAGCTCGGCATGCTCCACCGGCACGGCGGTGCGGGTTTCCGGGTCCAGCAGGGCGGCGCGGGAGCGCATGGCGCGGGCAGCCTGCGCCACAGACTGCGCTTCGTGCAGCAGCTGGGCGACGTCCTTGCCGGCGACCGACAGATGAACGATGCCGACGGCAATGTCCGGCTTGATCCGGGCGCGCCCCCCGCCCAGGGCCGTCACGTCCATCGGCCGGCGCAGGTCGGAGGCCACGCGCAGGCCCAGTGTGCGTATCCAGCGCGGCGAATGCATGGTTTCCAGCAGCACGACAAAGCAGCGGTCATAGTAGCGGCCGGCCGGGTTGACGGCGCCGGTGTGGCGCTGAATGCGGCGCGCCATCTGGATGTAGATTTCGTTCAGGCCGGCCTGGCCAATCTGGGGCAGCAGGCCTTCGGGCTCGAACAGCAGCACGGCCATCAGCGCGCCGTCGCGCCGCGTGCGCAGACGCYGGCGCTGCGCACGGATGATTTTCTGCACCATCGCCACGCCGTCATAGAGCTGGGTGATCGGGTCATGCCCCGACGCTTCGCCGTGCTTCAACTGCCGGGTCTGCCGGTTGCGCAGCCACAGCATGGCGGCCGTGATGACCACACTGAGCAAGGCTGCCATAGCCACGCCGGCCTGCAGCGGCAGTGAAAACCGGGTGGGGCTCAGCGCCAGGCCGTACAGGCCGATCTGCGCGGGCAGCGTCAGCAGGCAGCCCAGCGCCAGGCCCCAGGCCAGCCGGTCACCGAGTTGCGTGGCGCGAACCGACAGCCACAGCACTACGGAAAGATTGACGACGGCGAGTGTTGCCGAGGCGGGCAGGGCCCACTGCGGCTCCAGCAGCAGGCAGAGCGGCCCGCCGGCGATGCAGACCAGCGTGATGGTTAGCAGGCTGACCTTCATCAGGTGGTCGCGCTGGTGGGCCGACAGCCATTTGCTGGCGCCGAAGCTGCCCATCGACGCGCAAGCCGGCCCGACAAGCAGTTGCGCAATGCCCAGCGACTCCTTGCCGTCCGGCCAGAGCTCCATGGGCAGGCCGCTCAGCAGCATCACCACCAGCCAGCAAAGCGCGAGGTAAGCCAGGGTCTGCCAGGCAGCGCGGGTGCGGCTGTAAAGGGCATCGGCCAGGGCCAGCAGCAGCACCAGGCCAAGTGCGCCGGCCGCAGCACTCCACAGCATCATTTCACCGTCGGACATCAGGACGGGCATGGCAGCATTCATGGCAGGCTGATGTCCTGTGCGCCGGCGAGCTGCCGCTGCGATGTGGTTTGCGCCAAAATACCCCCAGCATGCATCTGACCGACCCCCCTGAATTCATTGATCCGGCGCTGCGCTGTGCAGCCGGTGTGTTGACCTGTTTCTTTGTGATTATGGGGTTTCCTGTAACCAAATGCACCCTGTCGCCGCAATTCACCGCGGCGGCGCCCGGCTTGTGAACAAGCCGCTGCTCATCACCATGGGTGACGCCGCCGGCATCGGCCCGGAGATCATCGCCAGGGCTTTTCGCGACGCGCCCGTTGAAATGGCGGGCTGCGCCGTGGTAGGCGATGTCGCCACGATGCGCCGCGCTGCCGCGCTGACAGCGTCCCCGCTGGCGCTGCCGGTGGCCCGGCTGGACGCCCTGGCCGATGCGGCGGGGGTGCCGCCCCATTGCATCGGGGTGTTGCAAAAATGCGAGTTGGAGACCGTGCCTTACGGCCAGGTCAATGCGCGGGCGGGCCAGGCTGCGGCTGACTGCATCGTCTGGGCGGCGCGCAGCGTGCTGGGTGGCGAGGCATGCGCCATGGTGACGGCGCCCATCCACAAGGAGGCACTGGCGGCGGCCGGTGGCTGGGTGGCCGCTTTTCCGGGCCACACCGAAATGCTTCAGGCCGAGGCGGCCGCTTTTCTGGGTAAATCGGCGGCGGACGTGCCGGTGCGCATGATGCTGGCCAACGATGAACTCAAGACCGTGTTGGTAAGCATTCACATGTCACTGCGGCGCGCCATTGAGGCCGTCACCTTTGACAACGTGTTGCAGACCTTGCGCATCACGCACAGCGCGGTGGCTGCCAGCCTGGGCCGGGCACCGCGCATCGCGGTGGCGGGGCTGAATCCGCACGCCGGTGAAGGCGGACTGTTCGGCAGCGAAGAGCAGGCCATCATCGCGCCGGCCATCGCTGCCGCCCGCGCGCAAGGGCTGGATGTGAGCGGTCCCTTCGCACCCGACACGGTGTTCATGCGTGCACGCCATGCTGTCGGCAAACCCGGCGAGTTTGACGTGGTGGTGGCGATGTACCACGACCAGGGGTTGATCCCGGTCAAATACCTGGGCGTGGAGCAGGGCGTTAACGTGACGCTGGGGCTGCCGCTGGTGCGCACGAGCCCCGACCACGGCACGGCGTTTGACATCGCCGGCACGGGGCGCGCGGACGCATCCAGCTTGCTGGCGGCTGTTCGCATGGCGCGCCAGCTTGTTGCCGGCTGAAAATTCAAGCGAAATCGGGCCCTGGCCCAATAGGAGCCTGCGCAAGCAGCTATTAAATCAATAGCATAGCCATGCCTTCGCAAGCGGGGGCCGCGGTCTGGCTTTGCCAGCCGCAAGGCGCCGTCCCCTGTAGGGGAGAGGCCCGCTACACGAAGTGAGCGGGCAACAGGGGGGTTACTTTTTTAGACTGTCGCGGATTTCGCGCAGCAGCACGATGTCTTCAGGCGGCGCGGCGGGCGGTGGTGCGGCTTCGTGGTGACGTTTGAGCCGGTTGATCTGCTTGACCATCAGGAAAATGATGAAAGCCAGGATGACGAAGTTGACGCTCACCGTCAGGAAGTGGCCATAGGCAAAGACCGGGACCCCAGCCTTTTTGAGGGCTTCAAGCGACATGTCGGTGCCCGGCGGCACAGTGCCCAGCAATACGTACATGCTGGAAAAGTCCAGCTTGCCGAAGACCAGGCCCACCAGCGGCATGATCAGGTCGCTCACCACGGCGTCGACGATCTTGCCGAAAGCGGCGCCAATGATCACGCCTACGGCCAGATCGATCACATTGCCCTTGACGGCAAATTCCTTGAATTCCTGCATCATTCCCATGAGTCTCTCCTGTTATTGGTAGCGGTTGCCGGCCGTACCGGCGTTCTGCAAAAAATGATTATGAAGGCTGGCCGTGTTTTCGGGCGGTGCGAAAGGCGCGGCTTGCAACAAAATATGCGAAGGCGGCCGGCTGCCTTAAAAACGGGCACTTCCGGCCCAGCCATGCGGGCTGCCGCCGCCCGGGCCGGGCCCTCCGCCTTGAAAAACGACATCGCGCTCCGCTACAATTGCGGGTTGACCCCACTAAGCCTCCCACCAAGCCTATTTCAAGCCAGTTCTTGAAGGACTCTCATGACCCAAGCAAGCGAAGCAAGCGCGAACGGTGTGCCCCACGGCGCCCCCGTCGATAAAGATAAAAGAAACTGGCTCGTGGCCACCTGCGCTGTAGGCGGCGCAGGCGTTGCAGCCACCGCAATCCCCTTTGTCAGCACTTTCCAGCCCTCCGAAAAAGCCAAGGCTGCCGGTGCGGCCGTCGAGGTCGATATCTCCGGCGTGAAACCCGGCGAAAAGATCACGGTGGAATGGCGCGGCAAGCCCGTCTGGATCATCAAACGCACGCCCGAGCAGCTCGCCGAGCTGCCCAAGGTCGATGCCCTCCTGGCCGACCCCAAATCCGAGCGCAAGCCCGACGAACTGACCCCCGAATACGCCCGCAACGAAAACCGCTCCATCAAGCCCGAAACGCTGGTGGTGGTGGGCATTTGCTCGCACCTGGGCTGCTCGCCCTCTGACAAGTTCCAGCCCGGCGCACAGCCTTCGCTGCCCAACGACTGGGCCGGCGGCTTCCTGTGCCCCTGCCATGGCTCGACCTTCGACATGGCCGGCCGTGTGTACAAGAACAAGCCCGCGCCGGACAACCTGGAAGTGCCGCCGCACATGTACCTTTCGGACACCCGTCTGCTGATTGGTGAAGACAAGAAGGCCTGAGGCGCTTGCCTTAACCCGCGTTAACCAAGCTCCTTCACAAGACCCTATAGCCAGCACCTGATACCCGCCGACCTTTCTGCCGCGTACCAGGTGCTTGCCAAAGAATCCCACCGAACCAGGATCAGTTATGGCTGAATTCAAAGAAATTTCCCCCGATGCCCCGCTCGCCGTCAAGGCGATGAACTGGGTCGACAACCGGTTTCCCGCCAGCAAGCTCTACAAAGAGCACATGAGCGAGTACTACGCACCGAAGAACTTCAACTTCTGGTACATCTTCGGCTCGCTGGCCATGCTGGTGCTGGTCATCCAGATCGTCACCGGCATCTTCCTCACGATGAATTACAAGCCCGACGCCGCACTGGCTTTCGGCTCTGTCGAATACATCATGCGCGACGTCCCCTGGGGCTGGCTGATCCGCTACATGCACTCCACCGGCGCTTCCGCTTTCTTCGTGGTGGTTTACCTGCACATGTTCCGCGGCCTGCTCTACGGCAGCTACCGCAAGCCGCGCGAGCTGGTCTGGATCTTCGGCTGCGCGATTTTCCTGTGCCTGATGGCCGAGGCCTTCATGGGCTACCTGCTGCCATGGGGCCAGATGAGCTACTGGGGCGCCCAGGTGATCGTCAACCTGTTTGCCGCCATCCCTTTCATCGGCCCTGACCTCGCGCTGCTGATCCGCGGCGACTATGTGGTCGGTGACGCGACGCTGAACCGCTTCTTTGCTTTCCACGTCATTGCCGTGCCGCTGGTGCTGCTGGGCCTGGTGGCCGYGCACATCATCGCGCTGCATGAAGTCGGCTCCAACAATCCCGACGGCGTTGAAATCAAGGGCCCGAATGCGCCGAAGGACGCCGCAGGCCACCCGCTGGACGG
>NZ_JBFUGX010000055.1:0-11002 GCF_056402675.1 Polaromonas sp. P3_C2
ACTCCGACGTCATCAAGACCTATGTGCGCCTGGGACTGGGCGTGGGCATCGTCGCCGAGATGGCTATCAAGGAAGACGGCACCAACAGCGACCTGATCGCCATCGCGGCGGGCCCACTGTTCGGCATCAACGTGGCCCGCGTGGCCTTCAAGCGCAGCGCCTACCTGCGCAATTTCGTCTATAAATTCGCCGAACTGCTCAGCGACAAGCTGGACCGCGCCCTGATCACCAAGGCCATGGCCGGCCGTGTCAATGACTATGAGGTCTGACTCCCCCCCGAAGCGGCCTGCGGCCGCCTCCCCCTCAGGGGGCGCCGCAAGCGGCCCGGCAAAGCCGGTTCCGCGGCGGCCGCTTGTAAAAGAAACACATCCAGCTCAATCATGACCATGATCCTCGAACGCACCCCCACGCTCAAAACCAAGCTGCCCGCTGTCGGCACCACCATCTTCACGGTGATGTCCACCTTGGCCGCTGAAAAAGGCGCTGTCAACCTGGGCCAGGGCTTTCCTGATTTTGAGTGTGACCCGCAGCTGGTCAACGCCGTCACGGACGCAATGACCAAAGGCCTGAACCAGTACCCACCCATGACGGGCGTTCCGGCGCTGCGCGAAGCCATCTCGGCCAAGGTGGCCAAACTTTACGGCCACCGCTACGACGCCAACAGCGAGATCACCATCACTGCCGGCGCCACCCAGGCCATCATCACGGCAATCCTGGCCGTCGTTCACCCCGGCGACGAAGTCATCGTGCTGGAGCCCTGCTACGACAGCTACGTGCCCAACATCGAACTGGCCGGTGGCGTCGTAGTGCGCGTTCCCCTCACGCCAGGCACCTTCCGGCCCGACTTCGACAAGATTTCCGCAGCGATCACATCCAGGACACGGGCGATTATCGTCAACTCGCCGCACAACCCGAGCGCCACGGTATGGACCGAGGCCGACATGCTCACGCTGCAGGACATCCTGGCGCCCACCGACGTGCTGCTGATCAGCGACGAGGTCTATGAGCACATGGTGTTCGATGCGGCCCAGGGACGCATCCATCAAAGCGCCGCCCGTTTTCCAGGCCTTGCCGCGCGTGCGTTCATTGTCAGCAGCTTCGGCAAGACTTACCACGTCACCGGCTGGAAGGTCGGCTACGTGGCCGCACCCGCTGCGCTGACCACCGAGTTCCGCAAGGTGCACCAGTTCAACGTGTTCACCGTGAATACCCCTGTGCAATACGGGCTTGCCGCGTACATGGCCGATGCGCAGCCTTACCTGGACCTGCCGGCCTTCTACCAGCGCAAGCGCGACCTGTTTCGCGAAGGCCTTGCCAAAACCCGCTTCAAACTGTTGCCCAGCGAAGGCAGCTACTTCCAGTGCGTGGACATCTCCGACGTGAGCGACCTGGACGAAGCCGGGTTCTGCAAATGGCTGACCACCGAAATCGGCGTGGCGGCGATTCCCCTGTCGGCGTTTTACGGCAACGGCTTTGACCAGCGTGTGGTGCGATTCTGTTTTGCCAAAAAAGACGAAACATTGAACACGGCCCTGCAGCGGCTGGCCAAACTGTAAGCGCGGCAAGCCGGCGTGAAAGAACCTGTTTACGGTCTAAACGGGGCCGCGCAAGCACCTTCTCGGGATGGGATGCAAGGCGCGGTGCGATGCCCATAGCTCGGCTATGGGCTAGCGCCGCAGGCCGCCCGAGAAGGCGCTTGCCCTCCGGGTTGGGGGTGAAATCGCGCGATTGAGCCACCCAGGCCCTTGCATGGGCATGAGCCCATGCGGCGTGCCCGGGCGGCCCACTCATCGCCGATTGCACCCCAACGCGGCCTCGTTTAGACCGCAAACAGGTTCTAAGCCAAGGCTGTCAGTATTTGCCGACGGCTGGACAGGTGCTCATCCTGCTTGTTTGCGCCCCGCACCGGGAAACAATCACTTCACATAACAAGGAGTGCTTCAAATGTCCCTATCCCTCATTCTGCTGATCGTTCTTATTCTTATCCTCGTCGGTGCATTGCCTACCTGGGGMCACAGTCGGAGCTGGGGTTACGGGCCCAGCGGGGGTGTCGGCCTGGTGGTGTTGATCCTGGTCATCCTGCTGCTGATGGGACGCATCTAGTCCGCACCTTCCGTTGGTGATTCACCAGGGAAGATGGCCTTGCATAGCAAGGCCATTTTTTTGCGCTCCCATCTCACAAGCCTGTTTCAACTATTCAGTTGCTGCCACGCTTTTTAGCTGCGGCATAACAAGCCTTCGGCAGTTGTTAGCCTTCGCTGAAAGGTCTGGACTCAGCTATTGAGCTGAGTCCAAACCTTTTCTAACCGCTTAATGCTGACCGGCTGCGGTGTGCGCAGCTCCTGCGCAAAAAAGCTCACACGCAGCTCTTCCAGCAACCAGCGGAATTCCTGCATGCGCGCATCCACCGCGCCTTTTCGCTCAGCCACCAGCCGCCAGTAACGCTGCTCCTGCGGTCGCAACTCGGCCATCCGTGCAGCATCACGTGCCGGGTCGGCGCGCCATTTTTCCAGCCGCAACGTGATGGCCTTGAGGTAGCGTGAGAAGTGCTGCAGTTGCCCATAAGGTGTGGCCGTCAGAAAGCGTTTGGGTACCAGGCGCTGCAGTTGCTGGGCGGCATCTGCCGCGGCTTCGGCGGCATTTTTAGTGTCCTTGATCTTGCGTTGGGCCACAGCGAACTCGGTCAGGATGCCGGCAGCCAGCCGGGCCACCTCGCTGGCAATCAAGGTCAGGCGCCCTCGCCCATCGTCGATGCGTTTTTTGAACTCGGCTTCGTGCGTCGGCAACGGGTCGAGCAAAAAGGCGCGGTCCAACGCCACTTCGATGATCTGCTCGCGCAATTCCTCCAGCGTACCGCCGCCGGAATTGTCGGCGGCGCGGCCCACCAGCATGTAGCTGGTGGCCATTTTCTGCAGTTCAGGCAGGTTCTTTTCCAGGTACTTCAGCGCATCCTTGATCTGCAGCGAGAACAGCCGGCGCAAGCCGGCGCGGTGCTTCGCGGCCGCCACATCGGGTTCGTCAAACACCTCGATCGTCACCGCGTCGCCCAGATCAATGAGCGCCGGAAACCCGATCAGCGTCTGCGAACCCTTGCGGATTTCCATCAGCTCCGGCAACTCGCCAAAGCTCCAGCTGGTGTAGCGCTCCGGCGCTCTGGGCGCTATCTTTTCAGGAGCTGCTTGCGCGCGTCCTGATTGGGCTGGAGGCCGATTTGATACTGAATTTTCGGGGGATAACGTCTTTTCGGACCCAGATTCGGGTGCTTTTGCCAGGTTTTTGAGTCCCGCCAGCGCCTGGAAGGCACCCCGTGCCTGCGAGCCCAGCTCGCCCTTGAGCGCGCCCAGGTTACGGCCCGCACCCAGCTGACGGCCATGCTCGTCGACTATGCGGAAGTTCATGAACAGGTGCGGCGGCAGCATGTCCAGCTTCATGTCATTGCGCTTGACGTCCAGCGAAGTCGCGTCGCGCACCAGCTTGAGCACCGCGTCAGTCAGCGAGCCGCTGCCGAACACCTCGGGCTGCAGCAACTGCTCCGTCATGCGGGCGGCAGTGTCGGGCAAGGGCACCAGGCGCGAGCGCGGGCGCTGGTGCAGCGTCTTGATCAGCGCCTGGACCTTGTCCTTGAGCATGCCGGGCACCAGCCACTCGCAGCGCTCTTCATTAACCTGGTTGAGCGCGAACAATGGCACGTCCACCGTCACGCCATCGCGCGCGTCGCCGGGTTCGTGCAGGTAGGTCACCAGGCAATCCACGCCGCCCATTCGCAGTGTCTTGGGAAACGACTGGGTGGTAATGCCTGCAGCCTCATGCCGCATCAGTTCTTCGCGCGTCAAGAGCAGGAGCTGCGGCTGCTTTTTGACTTCCTCCTTGTACCAATGTTCGCAACTTGCACCACTGTGTACGCCAGCCGGGAGTTGCTGGTCATAAAAAGCGTAGATCAGTTCCTCGTCCACCAGCACGTCCTGGCGCCTGGCTTTGTGTTCCAGATCCTGCACCTGCTGGATCAGCTTCAGGTTCGCCGCGAGGAAAGGCAGTTTGGTGTCCCAGTTGCCAGCGACCAACGCTTCGCGGATGAATATCTCGCGCGCCGTCACCGGGTCTACACGGCCGAAATTGACGCGCCGCCCGTTGTAGACCACCAGGCCGTAGAGCGTAGCACGCTCCAGCGCCGTCACCTGCGCAGCCTTTTTCTCCCAGTGCGGGTCCAGCAACTGCTTGGCTAAAAGATGTCCGGCCACCTGCTCTATCCAGGCCGGGTCAATGTTGGCAATGCCGCGGCCAAAAAGGCGTGTGGTTTCCACCAGTTCGGCCACCACAATCCAGCGGCCCGGCTTTTTGCTCAGGCGTGCGCCCGGGTGGCGGTAGAACTTGATCCCGCGCGCACCCAGGTACCAGTCTTCCTCGTCGCTCTTGCAGCCGATGTTGCCGAGCAGGCCGCAGAGCATGGACAAATGCAGCTGCTCATAGCTGGCGGGCTTGTCATTCAGAACCCACTTTTGTTCACCCACGACGGTATGCAGCTGCGAATGGATGTCGCGCCACTCGCGCACGCGGCGGATATTGACGTAGTTCTCGCGCAGCAGGTTCTCGTACTGGCGATTGGAGAGTTTGTGGTCGGTGCCGTGGCCGCCCCGCGCATCGCCGAGCCATTTCCACAGCTTCAGGTAACCACTGAACTCGCTCTTCTCGTCATCGAACTTGGCGTGCTGCTGGTCGGCCTGGGCCTGTTTGTCCATGGGGCGGTCGCGCACGTCCTGCACACTGAGCGCGCTGGCGATCACCAGTACCTCGTCGAGCGCGTTGCGGTCCTTGGCTTCCAGAATCATGCGGCCCACGCGAGGGTCCAGCGGCAGCTTGGCCAGCGTGCGGCCGACGCCGGTGAGCTCGTTGTCCTCGTCCACCGCGCCCAGCTCGGCCAGCAGCTGGTAGCCGTCGGCAATGGCGCGGCGCTGCGGCGGCTCGATAAAGGCAAACTCTTCCACATTGCCCAGGTGCAGCGCCTTCATGCGCAAAATCACCGAAGCCAGCGAACTGCGCAGGATTTCCGGGTCGGTAAAAGGCTGCCGGCCCTGGAAGTCCTTCTCGTCATACAGTCGTATGCAGATACCATCGGCCACCCGGCCGCAACGGCCGGCACGCTGGTTGGCCGCGGCCTGCGACACCGGCTCCACCATGAGCTGCTCGACCTTGTTACGAAAGCTGTAGCGCTTGACGCGCGCCGTGCCCGCGTCCACCACGTAGCGGATGCCCGGCACGGTCAGCGAGGTTTCGGCCACGTTGGTGGCCAGCACGATGCGACGGCCGCTGTGGCCGTCAAAAATGCGGTCCTGCTCGGCCTGGCTCAAGCGAGCGAACAGCGGCAGCACCTCGGCATTGCGTGTCAGCGGCTGGTGCGCGAGGTGCTTGCGTAAATGATCGGCCGCCTCGCGAATTTCTCGCTCGCCGGGCAGAAACACCAGGATGTCCCCAGCGCTGTGCGGGCTCAGCCAGAGTTCGTCGACGGCATCGGCAATTGCATCGTTCAGGTCGTGCTCGCGCGACTCCTCAAACGGCCGGTAGCGTTGCTCGACGGGAAACATCCGGCCCGACACCATGATCACCGGCGCAGGGCCTTTGCTGGACGCGAAATAATCCGCAAAGCGCTGCGCATCAATCGTCGCCGAGGTAATGACCACTTTCAGGTCGGGCCGGCGCGGCAGCAGCTGGCGCAGGTAGCCCAGCAGAAAGTCGATGTTCAGGCTGCGCTCATGGGCYTCGTCGATGATGATCGTGTCGTAGGCTTTGAGCAGCGGGTCGGTCTGCGTCTCGGCCAGCAGGATGCCGTCGGTCATCAGCTTGACGGARGCGTCGCGCGARAGCCGGTCCTGGAAGCGGACCTTGTAGCCCACCACGTCGCCCAGCGGCGTCTTCAACTCCTCCGCGATGYGCTTGGCCACGCTGGACGCGGCAATGCGGCGCGGCTGGGTATGGCCTATCAGCCGGCCCTGTCCGGCAGGGTAATTGAGCTTGCCGCGCCCCATGGCCAGCGCGATCTTGGGCAACTGGGTGGTTTTACCCGAGCCAGTTTCGCCACAGACAATGATGACCTGGTGGGCCGCCATGGCGGCGGTGATTTCGTCGCGTTTGCCCGAAACGGGCAGCGACTCTGGAAAGGTAATGGCGAGGGGAGACAAGGATGGAGGCGAAGAAAAAGGCAAGCAGTGCAGGATAAAAGCGGCAGCAGCGCTGCCAAAGCGCTCAATTATCGGGTGTTCCAGCCCGCAGCGGACCGGCTATGGTTATGGCGCCGCGATCAGGCCGCCAGCACAGGCAGGTCGACGGCTTCCCCACTGGTCTCGTCAAACCATGCAATGCGGCTCGGGTAGCTCAGCGCGGTGCGCGACATGCCTCGCCCTATGCTCACTGCCGAAGAGGCGCGCGCATCGGATTTGGAGACCCGCAGCACGCCAAGGCCGACCTCGGCAACCCAGCGCGTCTGCTGGTTCCCTACCAAATCACCCTCCAGTGTGGTGTTAAGCACCACCGGCCGCGCCAGGGCGGCCTGGACTCTGCGCGCCAGGTGGATCAGCTGGCCGCTGTCATGGCAATTGCGCATCAGCAGCAAAAAACCGTTCTCTTCCAGGCGCCCCATTTCCACATGCGCGGGTACGGTGCGGCGCAACCGGCCGGCACATACAAACAGTGCGTGGTTGGCGGCCGCATGGCCATAGAGCTTTTCCAGCACATAAAGATTGGCCACCGACACCACAATCACGCCCAGCGGCACGGGCTCATCGCGGTAACGTCTGAAGGCCGCCTCCAGCATGTTGCCGGTTTCGCTGTGGGAGCGCATGCGCGTGACCGGGTCGTAGCTGGGGCCGTGCGCCATGGCCCGGTTCAGCTCGATCAGGTAGGAATAACGGGTCCAGAGCACAGCCGCCATGGTGGCCAGATAACACGTGCCGGCGACAGCGGTCACCGCGTGCACCTGCCACGGCACATGGGCACGGTCCAGTGCCACCCAGCTCAACCCCGCAATGGCCACCAGCATGAAGGAGACGCCCGAGACGGCCACCCAGGCCAGGCGATCCCCCCGAACGGCACTGCGAAGACTGAGCGCCATTGCCACCAGCCCCAGAAAACAGGCCACTGCCAGGCTCAGTGCCAGGGCGTGGCGCGGGCTCAATGCCCAGCCAACCGCGATATTCAGAAGAGCCAGGCTCGCCAGCCAGGTCAAGGCACGCCGGGCCGAGTCCGGGTTGCGCAGGATGCCCAGGATGGAAAACAGCAGGTAAGCCAGCAGCGCGGATACCACGCTGGCAACGTGGGCCAGGAAACGGTCCAGAACATCGGCGTTCTCGATGGGCAATCCGCCCAGGAAGGCCACCACAAAAAAGGTCGAGGCGATTGCCGAGACAGCCGCATTGACGGCAATGCGCCGCAGGGACCGGATATAGGCAAATACCGAACCGGCCAGCATCAGGCTGGCTGACCCGAAATAGCAGCCCCAAAACCCGATCGCGTATTTGTCCATGAACCTTAACCATACCCCGCCGCCCCTCATTAAGCAAACCCCCAAATGAAGTACGCCGGCAAAAAGCGCACCCTCGCCAAAGCCGGCATTTGCCTCCCTCAGGCCAGCGGTGTCTCCCTTACACTCACTGGACTTTTTCCGTTTACCGGGGAAACAGCGCCCAGGGAGACCGCTTGCCTCTTTCGCGCCGTCCCGGCTGCCCTTGACCCGCCACAACCGATCCCGAAAGCGCGCCCATGTCTGCCGTCTTCAATTTCACCTTTGTGCCCTGGTTCCGCTCGGTCGCACCCTACATACACACCCACCGCGGTAAGACGTTCGTCGTAGGCATTGCCGGCGAAGCGATTGCGGCCGGCAAGCTTCAGCACATCGCCCAAGACCTGGCACTGATCCAGAGCATGGGCGTGAAAATCGTGCTGGTGCACGGCTTTCGCCCACAGGTCAACGAGCAGCTCAAGGCCAAGGGGCACGCCGCAAAATATTCGCACGGCATGCGCATCACGGACGAAGTCGCGCTCGACTGTGCCCAGGAAGCCGCCGGCCAGCTGCGCTACGAGATTGAGGCCGCCTTCAGCCAGGGCCTGCCCAACACCCCCATGGCCGGCTCCACGGTACGGGTGATTTCGGGCAATTTCATCACCGCGCGGCCGGTCGGCATCCTCGACGGTGTGGACTTCAAGCACTCGGGCCTGGTGCGCAAGGTGGACACCGCCGCCATCGGCCGTGTGCTGGATTTCGGCGCCATGGTGCTGCTCTCGCCCTTCGGCTTCTCACCCACCGGCGAAGCCTTTAACCTGACCATGGAAGAAGTCGCCACTTCGGTGGCCATCGCCATGCAGGCCGACAAGCTGATTTTCCTGAGCGAAATTCCCGGCATACGCATCCACCACGACCAGCCCGAAAGCGAAGACAACCCCATCGACACCGAGCTGCCGCTGGCCGCTGCCGAAAAACTGCTGGCCACCCTGCCCAACGGGGAACGCCCCACCGACACCGCGTTTTACCTGCAGCACTGCGTCAAGGCCTGCAAGGCCGGCGTGGAACGCAGCCACATCCTGCCCTTCGCGGTAGACGGCGCGCTGCTCCTGGAAATCTATGTGCACGACGGCATAGGCACCATGGTGATCGACGAAAAGCTCGAAGAGCTTCGCGAGGCCACGGAAGACGACGTGGGCGGCATCCTGCAGCTGATCGAGCCTTTTGAAAACGATGGGACCCTCGTCAAACGCAGCCGCACCGAAATCGAGCGCGACGCCGCCAACTACAGCATCATCGAGCACGACGGCGTGATCTTTGCCTGCGCGGCGCTCTACCCCTACCCCGAAGCCAAAACGGCGGAAATGGCGGCGCTCACCGTTTCGCCGCAAAGCCAGGGCCAGGGCGACGGCGAGAAAATCCTCAAACGCATCGAGCAGCGCGCCCGCGCGGCCGGCCTGCAAAGCATCTTTGTACTGACCACCCGCACCATGCACTGGTTCATCAAGCGCGGTTTTGTGCAGGTAGACCCGGACTGGCTGCCCGAAGGCCGCAAGCGCAAATACAACTGGGACCGCAAGAGCCAGGTGCTGGTCAAGAAGTTGTCCTAGGGGCTTTCCCCTTGAACGGTTTTTCTTTAGCATCCGGTGACTCCTCCCATCCCATCTACACAGGAAACCCCAGCATGCTCCAGCTCCGCCCCAACTGCGAATGCTGCAACCGCGACCTGCCCGCCGAGTCGCCCGATGCCCGCATCTGCACCTTTGAATGCACGTTTTGTGTTGACTGCGTCACCACCAAGCTCAAAGGCGTCTGCCCCAACTGCGGCGGTGAATTTAGCGCACGGCCGCGCCGCCCGCCCGACATGCTGGCCAAATACCCACCTTCGAAAGAGCGTGTTTTTAAACCTCAGGGTTGCGGAGCCGCACCATGAACACCACCACCCTGCTGCTCTTTTCCATCGTGGCGCTGGTAGCCATCGCCACGCCCGGCCCCACCGTCCTGCTGGCGCTGGCCAATGGTTCGCGCTACGGCGTGCGCCGCTCCGTGCCCGGCATGCTGGGTGCCGTGGTATCGGACTTCGTGCTGGTAGGCGCCGTAGCTCTCGGTCTGGGTGCACTGCTGGCGGCCTCCGAGTTCTGGTTCTCGGTGCTCAAGTGGGCAGGCGCGGTCTACCTGGCCTGGCTGGGCATTCGCCTGCTGCGCTCAC
This sequence comes from Polaromonas sp. P3_C2, assembly GCF_056402675.1. Classification (NCBI taxonomy): domain Bacteria; kingdom Pseudomonadati; phylum Pseudomonadota; class Betaproteobacteria; order Burkholderiales; family Comamonadaceae; genus Polaromonas; species Polaromonas sp. P3_C2. Next base: position 9,699 of record NZ_JBFUGX010000055.1, read on the forward strand.
GCGGCGGATTTGAGATTCCCGCCGAAGGCATTGCCGGCATGCAGCACGGCGGCCGCGCGATTTTCATGAAGTCCTTCCTGGTGGCCGTAACCAACCCCAAGGGTTACCTCTTTTGCTCGGCCTTGCTCCCGCAGTTCATTGACCCGGCTGCCGCCCAGGCACCGCAATACCTCGCCATTTCGCTGGTATTCGCCGGCATCGATTTTTCCGTGATGTTCGGCTATGCCTTCATAGGCGCACGCGCCATACGCCTGCTCAAGGCCTCGGCCACACGCTGGATAGACCGCGCCTGCGGCGGCGCGCTGCTGGCGCTGGCGGGCTCGCTGGCGTTCTATCGGCGCGCGAACAGCTAGGCGCGCCCGGGCTGCACGGCCCCGCTATGTGCGCTGGCGCACGGACTTTTCAGGCAAGACCTGTACACTGCCGGAGTCTTTGCAAAGACTTCACATATCCCCGGCCAGGATTCTGGAAGCGCCGCCCATAGTCGGCGCTTCGCAGGGTCGTCGTTACTTTTACAGAAACATGGCCCATGTCACCTATTACCAGCCTGAGCGTTCTTGACGCCATTGCCAAAGCCGATGGCATAGAGGTCAAGCGCCAGGAAGCACTGCTCAAGACAGGCGCATTGCAGACGGCCATCCTGACGAGCGAAAATTTCTCGATCATCGCAACCGACGAAAAAGGCATCATCCAGCTCTTCAACGTCGGTGCCGAACGCATGCTGGGTTATATGGCGGCCGAGGTCGTCAACAAGATCAACCCCAGCGACATCCACGACCCCCAGGAAGTGATGGCCCGGGCACAGGCACTGAGCCTGGAGCTCGCCACCACCATCACGCCCGGCTTCGAGGCACTTGCATTCAAGGCCTCGCGAGGCATCGAAGACATTTACGAGCTCACCTATATCTGTAAAGACGGCAGCCGCTTTCCGGCCATCGTGTCCATCACTGCATTGCGCGACGATTTCGGCACCATCATCGGCTACCTGCTGATCGGCACCGACAACTCGGTACGCAAGCAGGTCGAAGTGGCCCTGAAGGAAGCGATGGCCGTGGCCGAGAAGGCCAACCTCGCCAAATCGGATTTCCTGTCCAGCATGAGCCACGAGCTGCGCACACCGCTCAGCGCCATTCTCGGATTTGCGCAGCTGATCGAGTCCGGCACACCCCAGCCAACGCCCTCGCAAAAACGCAGTGTGGACCAGATTCTCCAGGCCGGCTGGTACCTGCTGGAATTGATCAACGAAATCCTGGATCTGGCATTGATCGAGTCCGGCAAGCTGTCGCTGTCGCTGGAACCTGTGT
>NZ_JBFUGX010000056.1:0-10825 GCF_056402675.1 Polaromonas sp. P3_C2
GGTCGGCATATTGCGGGGGCGGCTGGTGGCGGCCGGATTCGACGGAGCCCCCACCGTTTCCGCCCTCACCGCCTCCGGTACCGGCGCCCGACCCGGAACCTGCGCCGCCGGTACCCCTGGCCCTGCTGGGGGCTGCACTCGCAGGGGTCTGCAATACGCGGTAGCTGGCGCCCTGTACGTTGGCAAGTTCCAGCTGGTTAACCAGGCGTTCGTAGACCTGCCCGAGTTCGCGCCCCAGAGGCTCGGCAAGATACCTGAGCCACAGCGAAACGATGGCCGGGCCCGCATTGCTTGCGGTGATCATTTCGCGCAGGGTCTGCGCAAACACTTCAGGGCGCAGCGGATTGAGCTCCGGGCGCACATTCGGCAGCCCCTGCACTGTGCTGATCAGTTTGTTGAGTTCGGCGAGGACGTGGTCGACCGCCGGCAGCACCAGCTGGAGCAGCCGTGACGATTCAATGGCCTGGGACACATCGTCGTCGTCGACGAGGGCGAAGCTGGCATAAGACAGGGCGGCGAAGGTGCTGGATGCGGCTGCGGCTGAAGCAGCGAGCTGGTCTGGAGATGCTGCCGGCGTGCGCACCGCCTGCACCGCAACAGCCACATTCGCCTTGAAATGCACCAGCAGGTCTGCCGGGTATTGCACGACCCAGACGGGCTTGTTTTGTTGAAGTCCCCGCCAGGCCGCCGCGAGTTCGTCGCGCTCGGCCACTTTTGGGCTTTGTGACTCGGCAATCTGCAGCCCCGCCACGGCGTCATCAATGCACCGTTCCAGCGCAGGCCGGGCTGCTTTGGCAGCCGCCTGAAGACAGGATTGAAGGACGTCAGGTTGCGAAGCCATCGAGGAGTTCGGGAAAATTGGTATTAATCACATTTGCCGGCCGGCTTGCAACCGATCTGTGGCCGGAGAGGGGGGAGACGCTAGCGTAAGGGCCAACCGCGATTTCATTGAAGTACTTGCAAAGTGTTTCACTTGGTTTCCAACGCATACATATGAATTACAGGGTTTTTGACACGGAACGGTCCGTAACCAGCCTTTAAATCCCGCGAATGGCGATGAGCGGCCGGTTTTGCAAGATCGGCGGCCCTTTGTAAAGGTCAGTTTGGCGCAACACCTCCGCAAGCTCAGGGGTTATCAACGCCTGACCGGCTGTCATTCGCCATGGGGGCGCACCGGCGCCAGCGGGTCGAACCCGGATTTTCAAGAGTATTTGGCCTGCAGGCCAATAACAGCTTGCGCCAACAGCTATCAATTCAGTAGCAAATTGACTCTGTCAGGCACAGGCTGCAGCAGGCGCAAGCCCCCGTCCGCACCCCTGCCGCAGACTTAACGGCACAAGCCGGCTTTTACCTTCAGCCGCCAGGCGTGCAGCAGCGGCTCGGTGTAGCCACTGGGTTGCTCCAGGCCCTTGAAGACCAGGTCGCACGCCGCCTTGTAGGCCGCCGACGTCTCGAAGTTGCCCGCCATTTTTTTGTAGAGGGGGTCGCCGGCGTTCTGGCCGTCGACCACGGCGGCCATCCGTTCAAAGGTTTCCTTGACCTGCGCTTTCGTGACCACGCCGTGCAGCAGCCAGTTGGCGATGTGCTGACTGGAAATGCGCAGCGTGGCGCGGTCTTCCATCAGGCCAACGTTGTGGATGTCGGGCACCTTGGAGCAACCCACACCCTGGTCGATCCAGCGGACCACATAGCCGAGGATGCCCTGGGCGTTGTTGTCCAGCTCCTGCTGCTTCTCGGCAGGCGTCCATTGGGCGTCGGGCGAGACCGGCACCAGCAGCAGCTCGGGCAGCAGGCGGGCGATTTCGGACTTCAGGTCGACCGTCTTCTCGATGTCTTTTTGCACCGCCGCCACATTGACCTGGTGGTAGTGCAGCGCGTGCAGCGTGGCGGCCGTGGGCGACGGGACCCAGGCCGTGTTGGCGCCGGCCTGCGGGTGCGAGATTTTGGCCTTGAGCATGTCGGCCATCAAGTCGGGCATGGCCCACATGCCCTTGCCGATCTGGGCGCGGCCGCGCAGGCCGCAGGCCAGGCCGACCAGCACGTTGCTGCGTTCGTAGGCGCTGAGCCACGGGCTGATTTTCATGTTGCCCTTGCGGATCATCGGGCCGGCCTGCATGGCCGTGTGCATTTCGTCGCCGGTGCGGTCCAGGAAGCCGGTGTTGATGAAGGCCACGCGGCTGGAAGCGGCGGCGATGCAGGCCTTGAGGTTGACGCTGGTGCGGCGCTCTTCGTCCATGATGCCGAGCTTGACCGTGCTGCCCGGCAGGCCGAGCATCTTTTCGACGCGGCTGAAGAGTTCGGCGGCGAATGCCACTTCAGCGGGGCCGTGCATCTTGGGCTTGACGATGTAGACCGAGCCCTTGCGCGAGTTCCTGATGCCGGCCTTGCCCTTGCGCTTGAGGTCGTGGATGGCGATCGTGGTCGTGACCATGGCGTCCAGGATGCCTTCCGGAATTTCCTTCGTGCTGCCATCCGCGGCGGTGTACAGCACGGCCGGGTTGGTCATCAGGTGGCCCACATTGCGCACGAACATCAGCGAACGGCCATGCAGTACCACTGCTTTACCCCTGGGTCCTTTCGGTGAGGTGTATTCACGGTCCGGGTTCAGGCCGCGGGTGAAGGTCTTGCCGTCCTTGGTCACGCTTTCAGTCAGCGTACCCTGCAAGATGCCCAGCCAGTTGCGATAGGCCAGCACCTTGTCGTCGGCGTCCACCACGGCCACCGAGTCTTCCAGGTCCATGATGGTCGACAGCGCAGCCTCTATCACCAGGTCGCTCACGCCGGCCGGATCCGTCTTGCCGATGGGCGTGCCGCGGTCAATGCGGACGTCGATGTGCAGGCCGTTGTGCTGCAGCAGCACCGACGACGGCGCGGAGGCCTTGCCCTGGTAGCCGATGAACTGGCTCGCATCTTCCAGCGCCGTTGTCTTGCCGCCTTTTAGCGTGACGACGAGCTTGCCGCCCTTGACCGCATAGGTGGTCGAATCGATGTGCGAGCCCTTTTTCAGCGGCGCGGTGCGGTCCAGCACATAACGCGCGTATTCGATCACCCTGGCGCCGCGCACGGGGTTGTAGCCTTTGCCTTTGGTGGCGCCGTCTTCCTCGGAAAGGGCGTCGGTGCCATAGAGCGCGTCATAAAGGCTGCCCCAGCGCGCGTTGGCGGCATTAAGCGCATAGCGCGCGTTCAGGATGGGCACCACAAGTTGCGGGCCGGCCTGTTTGGCGAGTTCAGCGTCCACGTTGGCGGTGGTGATGGTGACCTTCTTCGGCGAAGGCACGAGGTAGCCGGTTTTTTCGAGGAAGGCGCGGTAAGCCTTCATGTCTGCGATGGGGCCGGGGTTGGCCTTGTGCCAGGCGTCCATCTCGCACTGCAGGCGGTCGCGCTCTGCCAGCAAGGAGAGGTTCTTGGGCGCCAGATCGGCCACGATGGCATCAAAGCCCTTCCAGAAAGCGCCGCTGGCCACACCGGTGCCGGGCAACACCTCGTCTTCGATGAAACGGTAAAGCCCGGTGGCGACCTGCAGGCGGTGGCTGGAGGTGCGTGTGTTGGTTGTAGTGTTCATGGTGCGGTCCCTTTTCTCAAAAGCATCAGAAGAATCAAAAAAACTAAAAGACAAAAAATAGAACGAGCCTGCGAAATCAGTGCAGCGGCAGCGAGAGCACTTCGCGCAGGCTGCTGCCGGTGTACAGGGGCTGCGTGCCCAGCTCTTCAAACGGCAACTGGTAACGGTTGACCCACAGCGTCTGGTAGCCATACCAGGTAGCCGCCAGCGCGTCCCAGCTGTTGCAGCTCACGAAGGCGATCTGTTTCGCCTCCAGCCCGGTGGCTTTCAGCCCGAGCGCATAGGCTTCGGGAGCGGTCTTGTATTTGCGAATGCTGTCCACGCTGATGATGTGGTCCAGCAGGCCTTCAAGCCCTGCCGACTTGACGGCCACATCCAGCATGGAGGGATCGCCGTTGGACAGGATGCCGGTGGTGATGCCACGCGCCTTCAGCGCCTGCAGCACCTCGCGGTTTTCCGGAAACGCCGACAGGTGGCGGTACTGGTTCATGAGCTGCTCCTCACGGGCGGCATTCAAATCCAGCCCCAGGYGTTTGCACGCATAACGCAGGCCTGCGCGCGTGAGGTCCCAGAAGGGCCGGTAATGCGAGCCGCTATTGCTGATGGTCACCAGGCGCGTGTACTCAATCTGCTTGTCGCGCCACAGCACGCCCAGCGCTTCGCCTTTGCCCGGAAACAATTGCTCCGCCAGCAAGCCCACGCTGTACACGTCAAACAGCGTGCCGTAGGCATCAAACAACACGGCACGAAGCTTGGGCTGTGGGTTGGAGCGAGACTTTTCCATAAGCCTCTACTGTATTTGATACATCGAGCGCGATTAATTACCCAAGAATCGCTTTATCCATGACATTCATGCGCCTAATTGGATGACAAGCAGACATCAAAGTACTTTTCGTCATCGGCAGTGCTCGGGACGGCTCTACGGATTGGCACAGCTCTTGCATCTCATCTTGTACACAAGTATGGATGCTTTCAATTGGTGCACATCTCTTCATCGCCGAACTCTCCTCAATCGCTCGCTGCACCTGAGCAGGTGATGGCATCTGCAGGCACGGACGCCGGCAGGGCTCCCGAGGCCTGGATTACCAGGACATCGTCTTTCCCGACCGGCCGCGGCGGCGCGCTGGCCGGGCTCTCATTTGCGGCCAAAGACAACATTGATGTAGCGGGCCTGCCGACCACCGCCGCCTGCCCCGCTTTCGCCTACACGCCGACGGCGCACGCCGCCGTGGTGCAAAAGCTGCTCGATGCGGGTGCGCAACTGCTTGGCAAGACCAACATGGACCAGTTCGCCTGCGGCCTCAACGGCACACGCTCCCCCTACGGCGCCGTTCCCAACGCGATCAACCCGGCATATATATCAGGAGGGTCGAGTTCCGGCTCCGCCTACGTGGTGGCGACCGGGCAGGCGGATTTCGCGCTGGGCACCGACACGGCGGGTTCCGGGCGCGTGCCGGCGGGCCTGAACAACATCGTGGGCCTGAAACCCTCCAAAGGCCTTGTCAGCGCACGCGGCGTGGTGCCGGCCGCGCAGAGCGTGGACTGCGTCTCCATCTTCGCGCGCACCGTGGCCACGGCCGYCCGCGTGCTCGAAGCGGCCATGGGCTACGACCCGCTGGATCCCTACTCGCGCGTGCTGGCGATGGCCGACACCGCCTTGCCCGCAGGCTTTCGTTTCGGTGTGCCTTCAACACTGGGCTTCTGCGGCGACGCGCTGGCCGAGCAGGCTTTTGGCGAAGCTGTCACCCGCATGCAGGCCCTGGGCGGCGTGCCGGTGCCCATCAATTTCGCGCCGCTGGCCGAGGCGGCCGCGCTGCTCTATGAAAGCGCGCTGGTGGCTGAACGCTACACCGCCGTGCGCGATTTTTTTGACGCGCATGAAGAAGCGGTGATCGAGCCGGTGCGCAGCATCATCGGCGCGGGCAAACAATACAGCGCTGCCGACCTGTATGCAGCCCAAACAAAGTTACGCGCGCTGGGCCAGCAGGCGGGCGCAATGTGGCGTGACATTGATGTGCTGTTGCTGCCGACCGCGCCCACACACTACACGCTGCAGGCCATGCAGCGCGACCCCGTCACGCTGAACCGCCACCTGGGCACCTACACCAACTTCGTCAACCTGCTGGACTACGCGGCCCTTTCCGTGCCCAGCAGCCTGCGTCCTGACGGCCTGCCTTTCGGCATCACGCTGGTGGGGCTGGCGGGCAGCGACTGGCAACTGGCTGAGTTGGGGCAGCGCTATCACCATGCCACTGGTTTGCCGCTGGGCGCATTGAACGAAGCGCTGCCCGCACCCGCAGCGTTGCCAGGCATCCAGCCGGCGGCCACGGTCAGGCTGGCCGTGGTGGGCGCTCATCTTTCGGGCATGCCGCTGAACAGCCAGCTGACCTCGCGCGGCGCCACGCTGGTGGGCCCGGCACGCACCGCGCCAGACTACCGCTTTTACGCCCTGCCGGGCACGGTGCCGCCCAAGCCGGGGCTGCTGCGTGTGGCGGCCAATGAAGGTGCAGGCATCGCGCTGGAAATCTGGGAAATGCCGGTGCAGCACTACGGCTCTTTCGTTGCGCTGATCCCCGCGCCCTTGGGCATAGGCACGCTGGCGCTGGAGGGCGGCGGCAGCGTCCAGGGCTTCCTCTGCGAGGCGCATGCCCTGCAAGGTGCACAAGACATCACACACCTGGGCGGCTGGCGCGCTTACCTCGACTCACCGAAGCCAGTCGCGCAGGCGTGAAAGCTTTTCGTCCTCTTCATCAACCCATTCCTTCACCACTTATCCATCACCAGCAGGAGCATTTCATGAAGCCCGTTCCCACACCGTCATCCGCCCCCCACGGCCCGGCACGCCGCTCGCTGCTCAAGGCCACGGCCGCCGGCGCCACACTGGGCTTGCTGGGCATGCCCGCCTTCCTGCATGCGCAGGGCGGTCCCAAGATACGCATCGGCTACTGGCCCATCGCCGCCGGCCTGCCGTTCTACTCAGCCATCGAGCTGGGCTACTTCAAAGAGACCGGCCTTGACGTGGAGCCGCTCAAATTCGCCGGTGCGCAGCAGGTGATGGAGGCGGTGCTCTCGGGCCGCGCCGATGGCACCGCCAACGGCACCGGCTCGGCCAACATCGCCATCGGCGAGATCGCCCAGCCCGGCACCTTCAAGATCTTCTGCTCCAACCCCAGCAACGTGAAGAATGTGCTCGACGAGGTGATCGTGCCGGCGGCCAGTCCGGCCAAGGTGATGGCCGACCTCAAAGGCAAGCGCGTCGGCTCCGGCCCCGGCATCCAGAACGTGACGCTGGCCAAGACCGTGCTGGAGCGCGGCGGCGCTACCGGCGCGACCGTGGTCGAGCTGCCCATCGGCCAGCATGTGGCCGCGCTCGCCGCCGGCCAGATCGACGGTGCCTACACGCTGGAGCCCACCGGCACCATAGGCCGCATGAACGGCACGACGCGCGTGCTTGAAGCCGGCGTCATCGCGCGCTATGTACTGGGTGACCCGATGGCACCGTGGTTCGGCGGCTCGGCGTCGCTGTCTTCCGACTTCATCAAGAAGAATCCCGACGCGGCAAAAAAATTCGTCGCCGCCTACGGCAAGGGAGTGGCCTACGTGCGAAGCAAGTCGGTCGAGGCGCGCCAGTACCTCAAGGGCTACACCGCCATTGAAGGCCCGCTCACCGGCGAGGTGCCGCTGGCCGCCTACACCATGTACAACGAGTTCACCCCGGCCGACGTGGCGCACTTCCAGAAATTCTTCGACCTGTTCTCCGAAAAAGGCATCTTCAGTTCGCGCCTCATCGTAGACACCATGCTCTACAAGGGTTGAACACCATGAGTACCACCTCTCCCGTGACGGCAACGCCCGCCAAACCCTGGACGCCTCCGGCCGCGCCGGCGGCCGTCGTGCAGCGCAAACCGGCGCTGGACAAGGCCCTGCCCTTCATCGGCCCGGTGGCGCTCTTCATCATCTGGGACCTGGCCGTGCGCCTGGGCTTCATCAAGGCCATCCTGCTGCCGCCACCGATCGACGCGCTGGGCGCACTGCTCAGCGGCCTGGCTGGCGGGCCGCTCCTCAAGGACTTTGCCGTCACCGTGTGGCGAACGGTCCAGGCTTTCATGATCGCCGCCGCGGTCGGCATGCCGCTGGGCGTGCTGCTGGGCAGCAATGAAAAAGCCTACCGCAGCGTGGAATTCCTGATCGACTTCTTCCGCTCCACGCCGTCCTCGGCGCTGATTCCGCTCTTCCTGATGATTTTCGGCGTGTCGGACATCAACAAGGTGGCGATTGCCGCCTTCGGCGCGCTGCTGATCGTGGTCTTCAACAGCGCCTACGGCGTGATCAACGCGCGCAAGCAGCGTGTCATGGCGGCCAAAGTCATGGGCGCCTCGCGCTGGCAAGTGTTCAAGGACGTGTTGATCTGGGAAAGCCTGCAGCCGAGCTTTGTCGGCCTGCGTTCGGCGGTGTCCATGGCACTCGTCATCGTGATCGTTGCCGAGATGTTCATAGGCGCCGACACCGGCCTGGGCAACCGCATCATCAACTCGCAGCAGGTCATGAATGTGAAGGACATGTACGCGTCCATCCTGGCGGCCGGTGCGCTGGGGTATGCGCTGAATATTTTGTTTCTCATCGCCGAGCGCCGCATCGTGCATTGGAGTGGAAGATAAATGGCCCCCACGCTTTTCACTTCGTGTAATGCGCTTCCCCCCGAGGGGGCCGCTGCGCCTGCGGCCCGGCAAAGCCGGTTCCGCGGCCCCTGCTTGAAGGTGAGAGGCCTGCAGTCACTCACCACTGTGTTTACCCATGGATCCCACCGGAGTCCGACATGTCCGCTGTAATTAATGCTCCCGTATTCGCCGATGTCCCGGTGCGTGAATTCCAGCCCGGCCCGGCAGGCACGCACATCACCATACGCGGTCTGACCAAGTACTTTGCGGGCTGGCCGCTGTATGAAGACTTCAACCTGGACATCCCCAAGCACAAGATCGTCTCGGTCTTCGGGCCCAACGGCTGCGGCAAGTCCACGCTGATCAACATGATCGCGGGCCTCATCCCCATCGACGCGGGCGAAATCCTGTTCGACGGCAAGTCGCTCAAGGACACCAAGATCGGCTACGTCTTCCAGAACTACCGCGAAGCCATGTTCCCGTGGATGCGTACCATCGACAACATCGCCTACCCGCTCAAGCTTGAAGGCAGATCCAAGGCTGAAGTCGACAGGCGCATGGCCGAACTCGTGGCCTCCTTCGACGTGAAGTTCGACCTGAACCGCTACCCCTATGAACTCTCGGGCGGGCAGCAGCAGACGGCCTCCATCATGCGGGCGCTGGCGCCCAATCCGGAAGTGCTGTTCCTGGACGAGCCGTTCTCGGCGCTGGACTTCGAGATGACGCTGTTCATCCGCGAAAAACTGCAGGAGGTGTTCATGCAGACAGGCACTACCATGCTGCTGGTGTCGCACGACCTGGAAGAAGCCGTGTACCTCGCCGACCAGGTACTGCTGCTGACCAAGCGCCCGACGCGCGTCGCCGAAATCCTGCCCTACGGCGATGCGCGTCCGCGCACGGTGGAGACCTTGTCTGAAGCCAGCTTCATCCGCACCAAGAAACTCAGCCTGGAAATATTCCAGCGCGAAGTCAGGCGCTGAACCACATGACACCCGCGCAAATAGATGCCTATGTCGACGCCGCCGCGGCCGCGCTGGACTTGCCGCTGAATCCGGAACACCGGCCCGGTGTGCTGCAGTTCTTCGCGCTGGCCGCCGGCTTTGCCGCGCAGCTGCAGGCCGTGCCGCTGGACGCCCATAACGACCCGGCGCCGGTGTTTGTACCTGTTGAGCCTTCCGGCAAGGCTGGCGGATGAGCGACGCTGCCGAATGCCTGCGCGGCGATGCGATGGCCATGGCGCGGGCCGTGCGGACGCGCGAGGTCGGTGCAGGCGCATTGATTGAAGCCAGCCTCGCGCACATAGCCGCCACCAATGGCCGCGTCAATGCCTTTACCGAAGTCACCGCCTCGCGGGCACGGCAACGCGCGGCACTGCTGGACCAGCAGCTCGCCGTCGATGCGCCCGGCCTCGCAGCACAGCCCTTGCTGGGCGTTCCTTTTGCCGTAAAGAACCTGTTTGATATCCAGGGCCTGTCCACACTGGCGGGCTCGGCCATTGAACGCGGGCGAACGCCTGCCACGGCCGACGCACTGCTGGTGCAGCGGCTCGAGGCAGCTGGCGCCGTGCTGGTGGGTGCGCTCAACATGGACGAATATGCCTATGGCTTCACCACCGAAAACAGCCATGCCGGCCCGGCCCGCAACCCGCACGACCTCACACGCATCGCCGGCGGTTCATCCGGCGGCTCAGGCGCCGCAGTGGCTGCGGGCCAGGTACCGCTGACGCTGGGGTCGGACACCAACGGCTCCATCCGTGTGCCGGCCTCGCTGTGCGGCGTGTTCGGGCTCAAGCCCACTTTTGGCCGGCTACCGCGTACCGGCAGCTACCCCTTTATTTCCGGGCTGGATCACCTGGGGCCGTTTGCGCGTTCTGTGCGCGACCTGGCCCTGTCTTATGACCTCATGCAAGGCCCGGAGGCCGCCGGGCCATCAACCGTCCGCGACCCCGGCTGCGCACAGCGCACCGCCGAGCCGGCATTGCCATCGCTGGTGCAAGGCATGGGCGGACTGCGCGTAGGTGTGCTGGGCGGCTACTTCCAGGACTACGTCCAGCCCCAGGCCTGGGCCGCCGTGCAGCGTGTGGCCCAGGCGCTGGGCGCCCGCGAAACGGTGGCGCTGCCAATGGTCGAGGCGGGCCGCGCCGCTGCCTTCCTGATCACCAACGCCGAGGGCGGCGCCCTGCACCTGGACGACCTGCGGCGCCGCGCCGGCGATTTTGAGCCTCTGTCGCGTGACCGCTTTCTTGCGGGCAGCCTGCTTCCGGCTGCCTGGGTAGACCGCGCCCAGCGCGTACGCCGCCTTTATGCCCAGGCCGTGGCCGGACTGTTTGAACACTTCGATGTCCTGCTCGCCGCCGCCACCCCCTGCGCCGCCACGCCCATAGGCGCCGAGTGGCTGGAATTGAACGGCAAACGACTGCCGCTGCGCCCAAGCATGGGTTTGTTGACCCAGCCTTTTTCGTGCATAGGCCTGCCCGTCTGTGCGGTGCCGGTGTGGCCGGATGAAGGCCTGCCCGTAGGAGTGCAGCTCGTCACCGCGCCCTGGCGTGAAGACCACGCGCTGCGCGTGGCGGCCGTGCTGGAGGCAGCCGGCATCGCCCGCGCTC
>NZ_JBFUGX010000057.1:0-10737 GCF_056402675.1 Polaromonas sp. P3_C2
TGCAGCCGAAGCCGTCCGATTGCTATCAAAGATGTAGCACCTTGCGCACGTTCCATAAGGCCTGCAACCTGGTTTGATTCAAAAAATAGCTCGATTTTCTGCGCCAGCAGCTGCATCAGCCGCGCCAGCCCGCCAAACAGGCGCAGGCTGCCCGTTACGTCCATCAGCACCGCTTCATCGACCAGCGCCACGCGCGGCGTGAAGCCCAGCGCCAGGCTGGCCACCGCGCGCTGCAAAGCGGCGGCGTCCAGCACAGACGAGGCCGGTTGCGCCGCGTCAGTGGTGATCGAGATGCGCAATGCGATCCAGCAACGCATGGATGGGACTCCGGGGTGAGGTGACAGGAAGCGAAACCAGCGATGGCAGCAGGATGGGGGCAAGCTCTTCCCGCTTTTGCTCTTCCCGCTTTTGCCGGGCCCTGTCGCGGCTGGCCGCCAGCAAGGCCGACAGCCGGGCGGGCCGGGTATCGAGCAGCACCGGCGCGGCCAGCGGCGGGCCGCGGCGCTTGAGCACATGGACCAGCAGGTTGCCGCCCTCCCGCACAGTGCCTTCCAGCAGCAGGCGCAGCGGCGCGGGTGACGATTCGTGTTGGGCCCGCAGCGGCCGGAACACAAACAGCAGCTTGTGGTGCGCATGCGCGGCAATCTGCAGGCGGCGCAGGTGGGCGCTGCGCGCATCGGGCAGCCAGGCCAGCACGGCGGTCACGTCAGCGCACTGCAGCGCCTCTCGCGTGGCCCAGAGCAGCGAAGGCGCGTCACCTGGCTTGCCGTGAATGCTGATGAGCCGCCGCATGTCGATCTGGCGCGCGCCCAGTGCGGGGCCAAATGGCAGGTAAGGCGCGCCGACCAGCGCCGTCAGTTGCGCGCCAGGCTCCTCCGGAGTGGCGGGCTGGTTGAGGGCACGGGCCAAGCCAGGCGCCAGCAAACCCCATTCCTGCTGGCCCGCCTGCGGCAACAGCAGTTCAACCAGCGCGCCCTGGGGCCAGCCGCCTCCCGGCAAGACCAGGTCGAGCGCCGCATAACCTGTGGCCACCGTCTGCACACTCGCGCTGCCCAGTTCGCCGGCCCGCCAAACCTGGGCATTCAGGGCGTCGGCAAAGTCCGGCAAAGCGCTGGGCATTGCAGTGAGGGTGGGCATGGAAGGTGGTCCGGATCAAGTCGAATATACTGTATTTATGTACAGTATATGGCTGATTTGACGCCCCGCCAACCCGCTTGAAACCCGGGTACCCCAGTCGAGAATTATTCACCCCGGAGCCGCCGGGAAAACCGGCACCTCCCTGCAAATCAGGGTGCAGCGCGCTTGCCGGCGGTACCGCTGTTCTCGCGCGTCTAGAGTTTTGGCGGGGGTGGCCGGCCCACGTTGTGGGCGCCCGTGTTGGCCGCCTCCCAATACGCCTTGTCCAGCGTGCCGGGGTGGCTCTTGACCGGGGTGCCGACCGGCACATTGCCAGGGCGCTGAACGCCCTCTACCGAGTAGGTTTTCAGCTTGGGTTTCTCGGTACTGGAGGGGTTGAGCGCATGAAACTCGTGCGCCACCTTGGAAGGGTTGTCGGGAGACAGCTTCTGGCCACGGACACTGGCCAGCGTTTCAATGTGCGTCATGCACCGCGTCGTGTACGGGTCGGATGCCTCGCCGTACAGGTGGAACACGCCGTGCTGCTGGCGTTCGCTYGTCATCTGCTTGAGCTTCCAGAGCTCGAACACCGACACCTTTGCGCGCATCGCCTCTTTGGAGTCATAGCGGTATTCCCGCCCCTTCTTGACATCGCTTGCCAGGGCCGGACGCGCCAGGAAGCGGTCCCTGTGCTCCGTCGGTGTATGGCTGCCATAGGCCAAGTTCGAGTAAGGCTTGGACTCATCTATGCCCGTCAGCTTGTTCACGGCGCCAAACTTTGGCAAATCCGTACGGGGTGGGCCGCTGCCCATCCGGAAATCTTCGTAATGGCCCCACGAACCCCGTCCGTATTTGACGGTCATGTGTTCTGCCTGTTTTGGATCCGTCGTGTTTCTCCACGTCGAGAACTTGACCGGCACCACCGGCTGGTTTGCCAGGTAATAGGCGCTGGCAGCGGCGCCGGCACTCGCCAGGACCGGAAAGCCAAAGCGCGATAACACCCTTCCTGCTGCCATGGGGACCATCCTTGTGCCGCAGCGCGGCAATGTTGATGAGCTGGCCTTCCGGTAAAAACCGGCGACTGGATATTCAGTCTAGTCATGGCGCGCGGCTGGCGCCATCCCCTTTTTCAGGTGAAAAATAACATGTCCCGAGAGCGGCACCATCACGCCCGAACCGGCAACCAGCAGGCTCCGGCTGGCCAAGTGGCTCGGTTAAGCGGGGCCGCTTACCCCACCGGGTGAATCACCTTGCTGCTGGGCTCGGATTCGTTTTCCACCCACCAGTTGATCCACAGGCGTTGCGCCGGATTACCCRCATCGTCAGGCTCAATCGTCATGAAATTACGCGCACCGATCAGGCGGCGCGAAGTGGTGGGAAATTCGTACATGGCGGCGGTGATGCCTCGGTCCACGGTTTCCACCTGCTGGCAGGCCTGTTCCAGAAAATAGCGCGCCATGGCAGGCGGCGCCGGGTGCACGATGCCGCTGCTGGTGAGCTGGTTGATCACCTGGGCGTTGGTGTCCACCGGGTCACGCGTCGACTCCAGCACGCCCACCGCAGCCACATGCACGTCGCCGCTGACAAGGCTGACGCGGCACGAGGCGTCCTTGCTGAATTTAAACAGCCGGTGCACCAGGCGAAGCCGCTCGGCGCGATGCGCAGCGCAGGTCCAGTGGTCGCGCAAATCGTCTTCAAGCTCCTGCTGGCCGGGCAGCACGCCCAGCATTTTTTCCAGCAGCTCAAAGCTGGGGTGCACCACCGGGATGCTGCTCATCAGCACCAGGTGCTTCATGCCGGTTTGGGCATCAAGCCACTTGTAAGCAGCACTCCAGCTGTCTTCACTCATGACCTGCGCGCTTTGCAGGTTGCGGCCGTTCTTGCGTTCCGGCGTGCGTTCACTGCGCATGTCCAGCGCCAGCACGCCAAGGCTGCCCACGCGGTAACCCGCGCTGAACGCCGGCTGRCCGGGCAGCGTGCACGGCGGCGGCGTGCCAGGGGCGCTGTGCCGCTGAAACAGCGCGAAGTATTTTTTGGCGACGGCAAAAACCCCCTGGTACACCGGGCAGTCGTGGTCTTCTGCAGGGTAGGACCCCCAGCCGTCGAAGATATCGTGGTCGTCCCACATCATGACGCTGGGCAAGCCCGCCAGCGCCTGCGCCACTTCGGGCTGGGCCCAGCGCGTAAGGTACAGGTCTTCAAAAAAAGCCGTCACCTGCGTCTGCAGGGCAGCCGTCCAGGGCGCTTTGCGGCGAGCGTCCCGGGACAGTTCGGACCAGGCCATGATGTCGGGGCAACGCGTGTCCTGCCAGAGGGCATCCGAATACACCTGGTCGCCGCCCAACAGCAGCAAGTGGTAGGGGCCAAAACTGCGGCCGTTGATACGTTCGCGCCCTGCGTGCAGGTCATAGAGCCGCTTCCACAACGCATTTTTGTCCTTGACCTGCTTCATCAGGCCCGGACTTGAAAACCCATTGCACGAGACATACGCCATGCGCGGCGACTCACTCGCCGCCGGAACGTAAAAATCAAAGGCCTGCCCGTCAACGCTGTAACGTGCTCGTTGGGCCAAGTCTTTAAAGGCGACGGACAAACCACCGCGCCACAGCGTGGCGCCGCTTTGCAGCGTGCCGAGTTTCGTGAAAACCTGTACCGTGGCGGTGCTTTGCAGGCTGGGCGCAACCGCAGTGTCGGTCACGGCGAGCACGCTTACACCCCACTGGCTTTGTTGCACGCCCAAAAACTGCGCAATGGGGCCAAGCAGGATCGCCATTTTTATTCTCCCTGAATCAATACGGCAGCCCAGGCTGCAAGTGCCCGCAGCCTACCACTCTGCGGGCGTCAATATTCCTTGACGCGCTCAGGCCCGGTAACGTATTGTTTTTTCAGAAGGAGAAAAACTAGGCTTTGCGCGCCAGGCGGGTCACCAGCAGCAAGCCTGCAAGCGCGATCCCCACAAAACACAGGAAAGACCAGTTGGCAATCGAGCCGCCCAGAAAGGTCCAGTCGATCTTGGTGCAGTCGCCGCTGCCCTTGAAGATCATCGGAATGGCGCGCTTGAGCGGAAAGGTTTCGATCATTCCGTAAAAGTCGCGGCCGCAAGAGGCAATTTCAGGCGGGTACCACTGCAGGAAACTCTGGCGCGCCGCCACAAAAGCGCCAAAACCCGAGAGCAACACCATCAGGCCCGAGCCGGTGATCAACAGGCCCCGGCTTTTGGCAATGGCCGTCACGCCCGCCACCACCGCCACCAGCACCAGCGCATACCGCTGCACGATGCACATCGGGCAAGGCTCCAGGCCCACCACATGCTGCAGGTACAGGCCAAAGGCCAGCATGGCCACGCAGGCCGCGGCAATCAGCACCAGCACGCGGCGCGGCATGGCGTCGAAATACGTCAAAAACATCAGGGAGCCCTCTTTTTTTCTGGATGGATTATGAATTGTCAGGGGTTCGGGCGTTTGGAGCGGGATAAGTTCCCTCCAGCAATGCATTCTTGGAAAATTCTTCACCTCCCTTTCACCACTTGATCGCCACCTTGCTCACCCTCATTTCCCAGCATTTGTCCTACAGGTGGGACACCGCGGCGGGCGTAGATTTTCAGGACTGAATCTTTTTGGAGACCGTCATGATTGTGCAAAACGCCCTTGCCAGTGTCGCCGTCCGCAACCTGGACACATCCATCCCCTGGTACGAAAAACTGCTGGACGCCAAGGCCAACCGGCCGATGCCTGAAGTCGGCGAATGGCAATTCAAGCGCGGCGGCGGCCTGCAGGTGTATGAACTGGCCGAACGCGCCGGCGAAGGCTCGCTGACCCTGGCCGTCAACGACCTTGAACCGGAAATCGAGTACCTGCAAAAGCTGGGCATAGACACCAGCCATACAACGTCCAGCGACAAAGTCAGGACGGTGATGATCACCGACCCCGACGGCAACCACATTGCCATTGCCGAAGCGCTGATGCCCGGCGTGATCCGCTGAACAGATCCTTCACACCCGAACAAGGAAGCCCACCATGGAAATACACCGCGGACGACTCATCGACCATGTCCACCTGCGCGCCCATGACCTCGCGGCCAGCAAGCGCTTTTACCGCGCCGTGCTCAAGTCACTGAACAAGGAAAATGCCATCCAGGAAGCCGACGATCATTTTTCGGCCGATGAGTTGTGGATGGACCAGGCTGACGGATCTACCTCGCACGTCCATCTGGCTTTCCGGGCCAAAGACCACGCAGAGGTCAAAGCCTTCTATGAAGCCGCCCTGGCCGCAGGCGGCACCGACAACGGCGCGCCGGGCGAGCGCAAATACCACCCCGGCTACTACGCCGCCTTTGTGCTGGACCCGGACGGCAACAACATCGAGGCGGTGTATCACGGGCCATTTGTTGCTTCGGCGGAGTYGGTGGTGATCAGGCCGGCAAACTCAAGCTGATCAGAAGCGTAGTCTTCTAACTCCGTAGCCAGGGGTGATATAAATCCCCAGATATAAATCCCCAGATATAAAGAACGGAGTTGCCGATGAACCAAGCACCATCTTTCCCCGCATATTTGTCATCGGCAGGATTCGCAATCACAAGACGAACCGTCTTCGCATTGACTTTTTTTCTTCCCGCCTTGCCAGCATTCTCTGCGGACGTCATACCCGAAAATCTTGTTGGCGTATGGGCAACAGACAAGGCTGTTTTGCGCGGCGCACTGCTGTTCGAAGGAGGGGCCGTGTATCTGGGAATCGATGGCATCGGCGCAATCGTAGGAGGGCCGCCTCCGATCGGGTCAAGAATTGTTTTTACGTATGACCCAAAAACCAATGTCATCGCTTACCAAGCAACAGAAAACGGAAAAACGGTGCATGCGGGAACTTTTACCTATGACCCGACCCGCCAGGTCCTGTCTGGTGACAAAGAAGTACTTCGGCGACGGTTTGATAAATTGACGGATGAAACCAGGCGAGCGTTGGGGCTTGAGCCAACCGTCAAGACAAACGCCGGGAAAAAATGACCGGAAGGAGTGCCCATGTGCCGCAACATCAAGACTCTCTTCAACTTCGAACCGCCAGCCACGGAGCTGGAAATCCGTGACGCTTCGCTGCAGTTTGTCAGGAAGCTCAGCGGGTTCAATGTCCCCTCCAAGGCCAATGAAGCCGCGTTTGACCGCGCCGTGGAAGAGGTGGCGGCTTCTGCACGGGTTCTCATTCGCACACTAGTAACCAATGCCGAGCCGCGCAACCGTGAGATGGAGGCCGAACGGRCACGGGCCAGGTCGGCGCTAAGGTTTGGCACGAGCCAGTAGCCGGCTCCCCCCAAGTCGACCTCGCCCAACTGGAAGCGTCTGACGACATCAAAAGGTTGAGCTGGACTTGCTTCAGCCACGGCGGACACTTCCATGGTTGAAATCCCCGCCATGCGCACCAAGGCAGCCCAGCCCTTGCAGCGTTTCCTCCACAGCAATGTCCAGCGGCGTGTGCGGCTCCGCACCGAGCGCCGCCACCAGGGCGGCGTTGTCCATGCGTACCGGCGTGTTCCAGAGGTAGCGCATCCGGCGCAGCTCGCGCAGGGTCTCGACAAAGGGCGCGGCCAGCGTCACCGCCCACCAGGGAAAGGATTTTATTGACGGCTGCAGGCCACCGCGCCGTGCGACGACACGGCAGATCGCTTCAGCCAGCTGGCGGCCGTCGGCGTCCCACTGGCCGTTCATATGGAAGGTTGYAAATGCAGGCAGAACGTCACGCCGCGCCAGCAAGGCGACCATGGTACGCGCCACATCCGGCAAATAGGCCCATTGGTGACCGACACCAGGCTTGCCAGGGAGCTTCACACTGCGCACCGGAGCGCCCGGCCGAATCAGGCCTTGCGAGAACCAGCTGTTACCGGCACCCGGTCCGAAAAAATCCCCCGCGCGCACGATGATCACCCGGCAGCAGCCCTGGCCGCTGTCTCTGGTCGCATCCTTGAGCCGCTGCTCGAGCTGCACACGAATCGCACCTTTGGCAGTTTGCGGGTGTTGCGGTGAATCCTCCCGGAGGCTGGGAAATGCGTCTGGCCCGTAGTTGTAGACCGTGCCGGGCAGCACGATGGTCGCGCCCTGCGCCCGGGCGGCCGCGATCGTGTTGTCCAGCATGGGCAGCACCAGCTCGCCCCAGCGACGATAGCCGGGCGGATTGACTGCGTGGACTATCACGCCGCAGCCTTGTGCTGCAGCCATGACATCACCGGGATTCATCGCATCGCCACGCAGCCAGGTTATGCCGCCACGTTGCTCGCCCGGCCGCGACTCGCCACGGCGAAGCGCGCGAACCTGCCAGCCTGCCGCCTCCAGTTGCCGTGCGACTTCCCCGCCGATGCCACCGGTTGCGCCCAGCACCAGTGCTGTGCTTGATTTGCCTTGTTTGCTGCTCATGTCATTCCCAAAAAAGTTGCCATGGGGAAATTCTGGGCCCCGGGGCATCAAAATGGAATTGACTAAAGCAGGGTATCAGCTATACATTTTTGTATGGAAGAAGATGCTGGCTGGGAGCTTTACCGTTCGTTTTTAGGGGTGCTGCACGAGGGTTCGCTCTCAGGTGCCGCACGGTCTTTGGGGGTGGCACAGCCTACGGTCGGACGCCATGTCGCCTCGCTCGAAAAGTCGCTCGGCCTGGCGCTGTTCACGCGCTCACAAACCGGTTTTGCGCCGACCGAAGCCGCGCTGGAACTGCAGCCCTTCGCCGAAGAAATGGCCAGCGCCGCAGCCGCCTTACGCCGTGCCGCCGAAAGCCAGGGTGACGGTGTGCGCGGCACGGTGCGGATCACGGTGAGCGAGGTCATCGGTGTCGAAGTGCTGCCGCCCATCGTCGCGCAACTGCAGCGCACGCACCCGGGTCTGACCATCGAACTGGTGCTGACCAACCGCGTGCAGGACCTACTGCAACGCGAAGCCGACATTGCCGTGCGCATGACACCGCCCAAGCAGGACCTGTTGATCGCTCGCCGCGTGGGCGAAGTGGAACTGGGTCTCTACGCACGCCGCGATTACCTGGACGCGCGCGGCACGCCGCAGTCGTCAACGGACCTGGCGCAGCATGCGCTGATCGGGTTTGACGAAGAGACACCCTTCCTGCGTTCGGCGCGCAAAGCCTTGCCCGCATGGAAGCGGGCGGCGTTTTCCACGCGTACCGACAGCGACCTCGCGCAACTGGCACTGATACGTGCCGGCGCCGGCATTGGCGTGTGCCAGTCAGCGCTCGCGACGCGTGACCCCGCCCTGGTGCGGGTTCTGCCTGGCGAGTTGTCCTTCAAACTCGAAACCTGGCTGACCATGCACGAAGACCTGCGCCACAGCCCGCGCTGCCGTGTAACCTTCGACGCATTGGTTGAAGGTTTGCAGCAGCATATTGGTTGAAGCCGGATAAATCAGCTCTACAAAAACAAGCATGAAGTACATATGACGACCAAAGACGATTTGCCCAGGGAGAAACGCTGGAAAGACCTGTATATCCGGTCAAAGAAAGTTGCGCGTGCAGAGCAACTGGGCCTCGATTACCCTCGCACGACCGCAAAGCAACTTGTGCAGAAAGAAGAAACCGCCCGCAGCACTGAACGCGTAAAGGTCCTGTTCGTTTGCAGCCGTAATCAGTGGCGAAGCCCGACGGCAGAGCAGATTTGGCGCAAGCACCCGCAGCTGCTAACCCGTTCGGGTGGGACCAGCCCCAATGCGCGCCATACCGTGTCAGTCGATGACATCCGTTGGGCCGACGTGGTTCTCGTCATGGAAGAAAAACACAAATCAAGACTGACCTCGGAGTTCACGCGGCTGCTTGACGGCAAATCTGTTCATGTTCTTGATATCCCTGACGACTACAAGTTCATGGACAAGGAACTGATAGAGATGCTTGAGCAAAGCGTTCCAAGCATCCTGGGCATCGAGTGACAGACTATGGATCTGCTCGAAGAAATCAAGGAGTCCTGGTGCTGGGTTGGTCTCGATCCACTACAGCTAGTCGCTGAAAATGACTTTGGCAATCTACTGATAAAGGATCATTCAGGTCGCTACTGGCGCCTATGCCCCGAGGACTGTTATTGCGAAATCGTGGCTTGGGATGAAGCTTCTTACGACGCGCTCGTCAATGATCCGGAGTTCAAGAAGGACTGGTTGATGGCAGCGCTGGTCAGGGTTGCGAATGAAAAGCATGGCCCTCTCGCTGTCGGGCGTAAATACTGTCTGGTGGTGCCCGGAATCCTGGGCGGGGCTTACGACATTTCCAATATCAAAACTGCCCCACTGTCCGAGATTGTGAGACGGTCCGGCGACCTTTCAAGGCAAATACGGGATTTGCCGGACGGTGCCAAGATCCGGTTAAAAGTGGTTGATTAGAGGTCGCCTCGGAACAGTCCACAGTTACCCCTCCACAAACACCCTCGCCTTGCGCGGCGTCACCACCAGCATGTCGCCTTCACGCAAGCCATTGCAATATCCTTTCGGACATCACAAGGCACAAACCCCAAATAGGGTCCCCGCACATGACGATTGCAAGCACCCGAATCTACTTCTATCCAATGACCCATCAGCGCGAACTGAGGTTGACCGCATCGCATGGGGGATTTGCGGAATGGTTCACTCGCCGCCTAAAACCAATTCGTGAGCACCTTCGCGGCCCAGAAGCCAAAGGCGTTGATATCGTCAACCTCATGCTTCGCGAGAACCCCGAGCATGCCTGGCACCGAGATGAGTGGCACCAGCGAGGAAATACTTTTGAGTTCAACTTTATGTGCGATTTGAGCCCGCTTGAGACCCGCCCCGCGATCGAGAACATAGAAAAGTTGATGCAGTTCTATGCCGCAGTAACCAAGCAGGCCCCTTGGCCGCAGGTCCGCGCCCTATTCGATGCTCTGGCACGCCCGCTCACCAATGAAGACCGGATTACCATCCGTCCATATCTGCAATGGCCCCGTGGACAGTTGGTGAGCGAAGCTCAAGCTCGACGTACGGCGGCAAAAAGTGCGGCTTAGCCGGTCGTCCGAGTCGACTCGCGACGGCAAGCCTTTGCAATCGACCCAGCTCCGGCGTTAGGCACCTTACCCCTCCACAAACACCCTCGCCTTGCGCGGCGTCACCACCAGCATGTCGCCTTCGCGCAAACCCATCTCGGCAAACTGCTGCGAGGTCATCTGGGCTTCAATGATCGAATCGCCCGAGACATTGCCTTTTTGTTCATAGCCTTCGGCGGGAATCAGCTCCAACCGCGCAATGGGGCCGATCACGATGGCGCGCTCCAGGTGGGCGACGATGCCTTCGGCGCCCGGCGCATAGCGCTGCACGTCCAGGTCGTGCGGGCGCACATAGGCAAAGGCTTTGGCGTCCTGGGCGCCGGCGTGTTCAGGTGAATTGAGGCGCAGGCCTTCGAGCTGGACTTCGCCTTCGTGGGCGCGGCCGTGGAACAGGTTCACGTCACCGAGAAAGCCATACACAAACGGGCTGGCCGGGTGGTCCCACACCTCTTGCGGTGAGCCAATCTGCTCGACCTTGCCCTGGTTCATCAGCACCACACGGTCGGCGACTTCCAGCGCTTCTTCCTGGTCGTGCGTCACAAAAATGCTGGTGACATGCAGGTCGTCGTGCAGGCGGCGCAACCAGCGGCGCAGCTC
>NZ_JBFUGX010000058.1:0-10730 GCF_056402675.1 Polaromonas sp. P3_C2
CAGCAGCGCGCTGCCGTTGGGGCATCTGACGCGAGCTACAGCCTAAAATTCAAGAAAATAGTGCTTGCAACCCTTTTCCGACGGGCGCAATCAGCTATTGATTTAATAGCATCAAGCTCTCCCACTGTGCACAATGGCCAGCGCATGAAACACCTGCAAGACAACGCTTCAAGGAGCCCCGCATGAAACCATTTTCCAGCCCCGCCTCTTTGGCCTTTATGCTTTTTATGGCTCTGGCGCCCGTCCTGCAAGCGCAACCCGCTATCAATTCAGGAGCAAATCCAGAGCCACTACCCATGCGCAACCTGCAGATCGAAGTGCGGCAGGCCGGCAGCAGCCTGCGCTCCCAGAGCGCCCTCGGCGCACAAGGCGGTGTTGTGCTGCAACCGGGCCGTTCGGGCCTCAATGCGCAGATCACAGCCCAGGACAGCCAGCGCAGCGATTCACGCGACCTGGTGCAGCGCGTGCTGGTGCTCAATGGCCGCAACGCCAACATCAACCTGGGCAACAGCCAGCCGCTGCGGCTGGTACAGGCGCGCCAGGCCGGCACCGTGTTCATCGAGGCCAACAGCGGCTTTTCAGCCAGGCCCACCTGGTACGGCGGCGACAGCGTGGAGCTGGAACTGGCCGCGGGGCAGGCCAGCCGCACAGGCTCGTCGCCGCAGGCTCCCCTGTCCTCATCGTCCACCAGCACCTCGCTAACCGTTCGCCTCGGGGAATGGGTCACCGTGGCCGAATCGGACGATGCGAGCGCCGGCAGCAGCAGCGGCATCGCCGACAGCCGGCAATCGACCCGTCGGGACGGCATGAGGGTAGAAGTCCGCCTCTCCGTGCGCTAGAAGAAGCCGCCCACAAATCGCGGTGAAACGATTGTGGCACGGCAGGTCCGCACAACAACGCAAAGAGGTTTTCCAGGGAATCAGTCGCGCACGCAGCGTGACGTCAGCGGCAGCAAGGAATAACGCAGCACCGCCTCACGGCCGCTGGCGCCCAGGCCAAACTCGGCGCGCATCCGCGGATTGCTGTACACCGTCTGCTGCGCACCCTGGCCGCCTGCGTCACGAAACAGCAGGTCCGAGCCGCCGGCGCTATCCAGCACGGCGGTGTCGTCCACAAATTTCACCTTGAAGTCAGCGCCGTGTTCGCAGCGGTACTGCGCGGTAGACGAAGGCCCGCCACCCGCCGCGCAGGCTGCCAGCACAAGCGCTCCGGTCACCCCCACCAAGGCCATCCCGGTTCGGGCCGACAGTTGTTTCATGGAATCTCCTTCAGGCTTGCCCAACGTTTCGAGCACTCACTTCGGCCAGAGCACCCAGAGCCGCAGCGGCTGGTTGACACGTGCCGCCAGCAGGCCGGCTTCGGGGCCGGTTCCGGCAAAGTAATCGGCCCTGACCGCACCCACGATGGCGCTGCCGGTGTCCTGCGCCAGCACCAGCTTCTGCAGGTTGGCCGCACCGCCACGGGACGCCAGCCACACCGGCGTGCCGTAGGGAATGCTTCCCGGGTCAACTGCAATGGAWCGGCCCGGTGTCAGCGCCACGCCCTGCGCACCTTTGGGTCCAAAGGCGGTATCCAGTTCACTCAGCGGCTGCTCCTGGAAAAAAGTGTAGCGCGGGTTGCTCCAGAGCATTTGCTGCGCGCGCTGCGGATTTTTTGCAACCCATGCCTTGGTGGACTCCACCCAGGGCGCCGTCATGCGGCCTTCGCCCTGCTCCAGCAGCCACTGGGTCACGCTGCGAAACGGCTGCTCGTTCGAGCCGGCATAGGCCACACGCACGACACGCTGTGAGCCATCGGCTTCGGTGATGTTCAGGCGGCCCGAGCCTTGTATGTGCAGCGACATCGCCTCAACCGGGTCGGCCAGCCAGGCGATCTCGCGGCCGCGCAGCGCCGCTTTGGCTTCAGCAAGGGTGTCGATTTCCTGCCGGGAGAACCACGGTTTGCGGCTGCCCAGCGATGCGGGAGGACGGTACAGCGGCACCTCGTAACCCGCAACGGGCTGCCGGCTGGCCCTGAGCACAGGCTCGTAGTAACTGGTCAACAGCCCCTCGGTTACGCCTTGCAGGCTCTCCACCCGATAGGGCTGCAGCCGCCTGACCATCCAGTTGCGCTGCTCATCGGCAGACGCAATGCTAAGGCGCCGGATCTCGCCGCATAGCGGCGCAAAACCCGGGCCGGGACGCTCGCAGCTTTTGAGCCAGGCGTTCCAGGCCTCAAACAGCGCGTCTTCCTCGAAGCCGGGCAACTCGGCCCAGCGGACCGCGACCCAGCGGCTTTTCCCCTGCACCATGGGCGCAGGCAATGGGCCGGTATCGCCGGCGCGCACGCCCGGGGCTGTGGGCTCGCCCGCCGGGACGGTCGAAGGCGGCCGGGGCGGGCTTGCGCAGGAAGCAAGCAGCGCCGCCATGGCGATAATTGGGACAAGCCGCATGGAACGCATTGACGGCAGCACAGGCATCGAAGCCTCTTTTGAAATCCAAGGAAATGTCATGGCCCTACTTTTGCTCGAAGCCCTGGGGGCATTGCTGCTGCTGGTGTTCATTGTGTGGTGGACGATGTTTTCGGGCCGTAAAAATGGCGAATTGAAGGAATCGGTCCACTCAGAGATCCCGGCAGAGCCCGAAAAAAAATAAGCCCGGCACAGCGCTGCAATTACAGGTTACGCAGCAGGTTGGCCAGCTCCACCGCCGACTTGACACCCATTTTGTCAAAAACCCTGGCACGGTGGACCTCCACCGTGCGCACACTGATGTCAAGCTGGTCCGCCACCAGCTTGTTGGGCAACCCACCCACCACCAGCTTCATCACATCACGCTCACGGTCTGTCAGGCCGTCGAGACGGGCCTGCAGGCCCGTCGACTCGCTGTGCTGCGCCAGTGCCCCGGCAGAATGGTTCAGCGCCTGTTCAATGCGGTCTACCAATGCGTTGTCTGAAAAGGGTTTTTCGCAAAAATCAAAAGCGCCGCGCTTGACCGCGTCGACCGCCGTGGGAACGTCCGCATGGCCCGTCAAAAAGATCACCGGCAACGTGGGCAGCAAGCCGTAGGCAATCAGCTTCTCGAACATGGCCAGACCGCTCAGGCCCGCCATGCGTACATCCAGCAACACACATGAAGGCGACTTGACCGCGAATTGCTGGGATACGCGCGCATCAAACGCCTCTGCACTGTCGAAGGTTTCGCTCAGCAGGCGGCGCGAGCGCAGCAGCCAGGCCAGCGCGTCGCGCACGCTGGCATCGTCGTCGACGATATAAACCGTGGCATTTTGAATGGGTTCCATGCTGTGTCCTTCAGGCTGTATGCGCCCCTGCATCATGCGGCAGGGCCGCCGGCAAGGTGAAACTGAAAATCGTACCCCGCGGCTGGCCGGGCTCAAACCCCAGGAAGCCGCCGTGCTGCTCAATCACCGTGCGGCACAGGCTCAGGCCCAGCCCCATACCCTCTTCCTTGGTAGTGAAAAAAGGCGTGAAGAGCTGCTCGGCCACTTCACTGGAAATGCCTTCACCGCAATCCGTCACCGAAAATTCCACCCAGCGGCTCTGTGCGTTCGATGCGGCCGGACGGATACGCAGCGTCAGCACCTTTTCCCGCGGGGCCGCCTCCGCCGCCCCTCCTTCGTGGGCCGCAGCCTGCATGGCCTGCATGCCGTTGCGCGAGAGGTTGAGAAGCACTTGCTCAACCATGGTGCGGTCACACAGCACGGGCGTGCAGGTCTCGTCGACCTCGATCACCACGCGCACGCCGAGCTTGCGTGCCTGAAGGGTCACCAGCGGCATGATGGCGTCCAGCAGGGCGCGAGGCTGCACGGCTTCGCGCACCTGATCGCGCCGCCTCACAAAATCATGCACGCTCTTGATGACCTTTCCCGCGCGTTCGGCCTGCTCGGCAATGCGGCGCATGGCCAGCTGCAAATCTTCCGACAACGGTGCCATGGCTGAGCTGGCGTTCGCTGCCAGCGGCTTGTCATGGTCCATGCCATCCTGCAGCAGGTTGAGTGAGCCGGTGGCGTAGCTTGAAATGGCGGCCAGCGGCTGGTTGAGTTCGTGGCTGAGCAGCGAGGCCATCTCGCCAACCATCGCCAATCGTGCGGTGGCCTGCAGACGGTCCTGGCTGGCACGGGAAAGCTCTTCCACCCGTCGCTGTTYACTGACGTCCAGAATCGCACTCATCCAGCCGGTGTGCTTGCCCACGGCATTGATCAGCGGAGCTTCCATGATCAACACGGGGAACCGCGTGCCATCGCGCCGCATGAACACCGATTCGTGACCCTCCCTGGGCAGGCTGTTGCCCGCCAGCCGGATTTCCTGGCGCTGCTGATAAACGCCGGCCAGTTCGGGTGGCCAGTAGGGCGAGGGAAAGCTCTGGTTGAGCAGGTCCTTGGCGTCCACGCCAACCATCTTGCAAAACGCCGGATTCACGTAAGTGATGCGCCCGTGCAGGTCGCGCGCGCGCAGGCCGGTCAGCACGGAGTCCTCCATGGCCTTGCGGAAAGCCAGGGCCTCGCCGAGGTCATGCTCGACTTTCAGCCTGCGGCGCATATCCCTTGCGAGGAGGTACAACACGGCAAGCAGCGCCAGTGACATGGCGGTTACCAGTGCGGTGAGCACGTTGGGAAAAAGGGCCGGCGTGCCCAGCCGGCTTTCCATCCTGACCACCAGCGTATTGCCGGGCAGGTCCAGCAGCTGTTGCGCAATATAAATCCGGCTGCCGCGCGAAGGCACGCCTTGCAGGGCCAGGCGCGTGCCGTCCGCTTCGGTAAAAGACAGGCCGATGCCCCGTGCGAGCTGGCGGCCGACCAGTTCCCCCAGAATGTCCTGCAGCGAATAGGTGACCACGCTATACCCCGTGAGGCGCCCCGACACCGTGATGGGCAGGCACATGTCGAGCACCTCCAGACCCAGGCCATCGCGCTGCGGCATGAAATAACTGGTGGAGTAGGCCGCGCCGCTCAGGCGCCGGGCCGTGGTGCAGGTCAGGCCCACGTCGGTTTGCAAACTGCCCCGCCCGAGCCGCTCGAACACCGAAGTGCGATAGGGCGTCTCCACAAACCCGAGCACATCGAGCGCTTCGCTGCGCCATTCAAGCCGCATGATTTCACGGCGCTCGCGAAGCAGCTCGGCGGCGGACGAATGCCACGACTCCGGCGTGCGGTCGCTGGACTGAAGTGCCTGCAAGGTCTGGATATTGCGCGTCAGTCCCGAGCGGATGTCGGTCACGGCTTCCGCTGCGTCATRCTCCAGCCGGCTTTGCACCATGCTGGACTCGTACCGTCCCGCCAGCCACACCAGAATGCCCAGCAACGCCACCAGCAGCGCCACCAGCAGCGCCCACAGGGACCAGCGCTTGCTGGCGCGGCTGACGCCGTTGGCAAACGGAAACCTCACGCGGCCGGCCTCATAGGAAACGATGGTTCAATGCAGGCAAACGGCTTCGCACACCTTCCGTGTGAGTGCTGGAGATTTCACCCAGAACAACGCCTGCGCCTTCGGCCTGCTGGGCCAGCACCTCACCCCAGGGATCCACCAGCATGCTGTGGCCCCAGGTACGACGGCCGTTTTCATGCGTGCCGCCCTGCGCCGCCGCAATGACATAGGCCTGGTTTTCAATGGCGCKTGCACGCAGCAGCACTTCCCAATGCGCCTGCCCGGTGGTGTAGGTAAACGCGCTGGGCACCAGCAGCACATCGGCCTTCAACGCGCGGTAAAGCTCCGGGAAGCGCAGGTCATAACAAATGCTCATGCCGACAGCGTAGACATGGCCATCGCGGGAAACCAGATCAAACCCGACGGGCTGCGCGCCGGGCTCCAGCACACGCGTTTCGTCATAGTCTTCCTTTCCCTGCGCAAAGCGAAAAAGATGGATCTTGTCGTACCGCGCGATGCATTGGCCCGTCGGCGCATAGGCCAGCGAACAGTTGCGCGCGCGCGCCGGATCAGACGTGGCCATGGGCAGCGTGCCGCCCACGATCCACAAGCCGAGCTCACGCGCCGACCGGCTCAGGAAGTCCTGTATCAAGCCCGTTCCGACGCTCTCCTGGACTTTCAGCTTGTCGGTGTCCTTGAAGCCCATGATGCAGAAATATTCCGGCAGCACGGCCAGTTCGGCGCCCTGCGCCGCAGCCTGCTCAAGCAGGCTGCGGGCTGCGGCAAGGTTGTCCTGCACGCGCGTACCTGAGACCATCTGGATGGCAGCTATCTTCATGGTTAACGAACCTCCTGAACAGGCTCTGCTGCAGCCTGTGCCTTGCGATCCACCTTGATGATTTTCGGGTCAGACCAGGTTCCTTCAATGTGGAATTCCTGGGTCGCCGCCTGCATCAAAGGCCGGCGCAGGAACATCTGGGCAAGGAAGCTGCCCAGGCCGATGGCCGGATTGATGACTGTGGCGATCAGGGAAGCCGTACCGGCATTGATTTCCGGCACCACGACCGCCTTGATGTTCTGCGTCTCCTTGGCAATATCGGCACTACCCTCCATCAGCACGGCCGCATTCACGCCCTTCATCTGCAGGTTGTTGGTATAGGCGACGCCCTGGTTGATATTGATGTCGCCGCGGACAAAGTCAAAGGCAAAGCCTTCGGAAAAAACGTCCCGGAAATCCAGGGTCAGCCGCCTGGGCAAAGACTGCAGGCTCAGCACACCCAGCAGTTTTGTGATGCCCGGGTCAGCCTTGACAAACTGCCCCGACTCCACATTGACGTTGAACTGTCCGCTCATGCTGGGATAGTCCAGGCTGAGAGGTGACCCCATCCACGCGACCTGCCCCTCCAGTTTGCCCTTGCCACGGCGAATGACCTCACCCATGCCAAAGCGCTTGAGCAGCTCACCCGAATCGGCGATGTCCAGCTTGAAATTCATCACGGTGCGGCGGCGCTCGGCAGCCGCGCGCGCGGCACGCGGCGCATTTGTCGCAACGCTCTGGGCATTGATCGCCACCCAGTTGCCCGTTGCCGTCAGCACCGCCTCGGGAAGGATCACATTGAACTTGTTCAGGCGCCATTCGCGCACGCCCTCGCGGGCCGCGGCAGACGCTCCGCGGTTGACGGCGTCGATCTCGACCCGCCCCAGCTTTTTTCCGCGCAGCTCCAGGTCTTCCACCACGATGTCCAGGGCAGGGATGCTGGCGGGCTGCTCGTTCAGGATCGCTTCCACGTCACTGGCCGTACCTGGCGCCAGGCTCAAACGGGAAAGCCGCGCATAGACCCGCCCGGCCCCTATGCCGCCAGGCTGCCGGAATTCGACATATCCATTGAGCTCCGACGCGTCGATATTTGCACGCCATGTCAGGCCTTCACGGGAGCCTCCCACCACCACGTTGTTCAGCTTGCGCCCTTCAATCACCAGCTCCTTTGCGCGAATGGCCATGGAGGTCGGCAGATAAGTCAGGGACGCGTTCGCGGCGGCCCGGTTGGTCGCCGCAGTGGCAGCCACCGGCGGAGGTGTCTGGAGCGCGCTGCCGGAAGAAGAATCTGCCAGTATTTTTTGCCAGGCATCGAGGTCCACGTGGGCCAGGTTGATATTGGCCGCCACACCGGCTTCCTGCACGGGCACTGTCTCCCCCGGCTCCAGCCCGACGCCGATTCCGCCCCGCATCACACGAGGTTCGCTGCCGCTGACGTCGCGCACATACATGACGGACGCCACACGGCCAATGGTTACCGAAAGCTGGTCCTCCAGCTTTTGCCCCGGCCCCATGGAGGTCGGCACAAGCGAATTCTCAAACCGCAGCGGCAATGCCGCTTCTGCGGTCTTGCTCAGGGGCGCGGGCAGGTTGAGCGCCATGCCTTGCAGGCTGCTGGCGACAACCAGCTCAGGCACGCCACGGCGAAAACCCAACGAGGCGGTGTAAGCCGTGCTGCCCGTGGCATTTTGGGCCATGCGCGAAAGCGCGCCGAGCTCCCTGGCCTGACGCAACCCTTCAGCGGTGACAACGCCTTGCGCCTTGAATGCCACCAGGCTTTCCGGCTCTGCATTGCCGGGCGATCGCGCCTGCACCCGCGTGCCACYGTCAAAACGGACGTCGCCGCCAAGCAGCCGTGCCTGGGCGCCTGTCACGGTGAAACCGCGTTCGCTCACGGTCACAACGCCCTTGAGTTTTGTCAGCGCTGGGGTATCCAGGCCAAATTGCAGGTCATTGYCGGGCAGAGTGACGGTTCCTTCCACCCGGGATTTATCGATCGTGTGGATAGGCAAGTCCAGCCGGAACCGGTATTCGCCCGTTCCGGCCGCAACCGCCTTGGCCAGCACATGATTGGTCATGCCGGCAACCGGGGACTGGTTGACGAACCCCAGCGCATCAGCAAGCGGCCCCTTGAGGTGTGTGTTCACCTCGACAGTGGTGTCATGGGTCAGGTCAGGGATACGTGCATTACCCTTGACCAGCTGCAAACCCGGCAGGCCATTGACCTTGCCGGTGACGTCGTTGACCTCAAGTGCCGCATGGTTAAACACCAGTTCGCCGTTGAGTTCAGTCAAGGCCGGCCACCCCGCCGCTCCGGCCGGCTGTATGGATTTGGGCACATAGGCATAGTGCCCATTCCGCACCTTGGCGGTCACCCGGAAGTCCCCTTGCGCCGGGTTGGTGAAAGGCAATTGCGCCAGCGGTCCCTTGACCTTGAACTTCACGTCGCTGACCTGGCCTTGCACGACCGCGTCACGCACATAGTGGCGCACCCGGTCCGGCAATACCAGCGGCAAATAACGGTGTACCCGCTCGCCATCACCGCGGCTCAAAACGCCCTGCAGATCCAGCACACCCGGGAATCGGGGATCTGCTGCATCTCCGGCAGGCGGCTTGCCGGAAACCACATCGTCGGTATGCCATGCGGCTTGCGCTTCTCCCTGCGCGTCGGCATTGGCAAATCGCAGGTTGTTCAGCTGCGCTTCGATTTTCCGGCCCGCAAACTTCCATTGCGTCTCGGCGGAAAGCTGGTCAAACGGCACCAGCGAATCCTCAAACACGCCCGGCAGGTCGAGCGAGCCGTTGAGTATCTTGACCCCGGCCCGTCCACCCGCTTGCGTCAGGTCAAAGTCAATGGTGGCGCCGCTGATTCCCGGCCTGCCAGGCTTGGGATGCACTGACGCTGGGCTGGGCGGTGCGGGCAGGGCAGCAATACTCAGCCCGGCGACGCGTCCTTTTGCGGCGTAGGCGGCAGGGGCATCCAGCGGTCCCTGCCAGCGAGCCTCAACGCTTTCGACCAGTCCCTTCGGGGCAAATGAAGCGATCAGCCCATGGACGGGAGCATCAAGCGGCAGGCGATTGGCAATCTGTGCGAGCGCTGCAAGATCGAGCTTGTCTGCCTTGAGTTCGGTGTGCTGCGCAACGCCGGCCTCGTCCCCTGTGTGCACCAGCGCCACGTTGCCGCCTGGCCACTGCAGGCCGTCGCGGGTACGAAAGCGCAGGCCTTCGGTATTGAAATCAAAACCATTGGTACGCTGACCGCCACCCACACGCCCGGCGACAAAATCAAAGGCCAAAGGCTGCAGCTTGGCACCCAGACGGGCGTCTACATCCTGCAACGCCACATCGGCCGTGCCGCCAGTCACCCGGCCCTGGGAAATATCTGCCCAAGCGCGAAGCGCGCCATTCCCGCGTGTCAGCTCAATGCCCAGTGCGTCCAGGTTGAGGTACGGTTTGATGCGGGACGCATCCACCCGGTCGAACCCGGCAAATAGCTGGCCTGTCCAGGCATCAAAATCACCGGCGCTGCTTGACAGCAGCGATTGGCGGAATATGCCCCTGACAGTGAAACGGTCACCCCATTCTGCAGGGGGTGTGGCATCCAGACGCATGAGGTGGCGCCGCCGCGTATTGCGCATCACCCAGTCAACCTGCGTCAACGCCAGGGGTGGTGCCGGATTCATTTCATCTGTCCAGCGCACGGTGCCGCCTCGCATGACAAACTCGGTCTGCGAGAAGAACCAGTCGGCAGCGGCGCTCTCGCCGGCCGCCCGGTCCTGCGAAACATCGAGGCCGCCGACATAGATCTTTCCGTCAGCGGTTCGCCGTATGTCCAGCTCGGGCTTGTCGATGTAAAGCTGCTCGAAGCCCAACCCCCAGATCGAAGAGGCGGACAGGGCGCCGAGAATCACCGGCAGCCGCAGGGCCTCGCGCCCCTGGGCGTCGAGCAGGGTCACGTCGCGCAACTCGAACGACGGAATCATCCCTTGGGAATGTGCGGTGATTCCACCAATGCGAACAGGCACCCCCAAAGCCTTGCTGGCCTCTATTTCCAGGCGCGGACGAAACTCCCCGATTCGCGGCACAATCCAGCCATGCAGCACGAACCAGGTCAGGCCAAAGAGCACCCAGGCCGTGGCAACAAGCCACAGCAACACGCGCAGGGTAAGAGCAAGCCATCGCAGTCGTTGCGGCGGCGGGGTAGGCAGGCTGGGGATCGTTGGCTCCATTGACATGAGAATTATGACCGCCGGGGCCAGCGTTCGCCCGGCAGTGAACCATGAAGTTTTGTGAAGTAGTGTGATGACCGTCGCTCAAACCGCCTGCCCTGATACCTTACTCGCCGCTGGGCCGGCCGCGTCGGACTATTCACGGTTCGTTCAGCGCATCCGCCGCCGCTACGCTGATCAACTCCTCCTCCTGCCTGCGGGCGCCCCCGTGCGCGCCGCCATGCAGGTCGCGCTGGACGCGCTGCTGGCGCAGGGCATGGCGACAGGCGCGGCGCTTCGGGTGCTTCGCCAGCTGGTCATGGAAAGGCTGGTGGTGCTCGAC